>CAYQKC010000035.1:0-1917 GCA_964418145.1 uncultured Candidatus Saccharibacteria bacterium | reverse complement strand
CGACGGTTTTAATGAAAACTTTGTCGGGATGCAGGTTTAATTTCAAATTATTTTCAATTCCGGTTGTCCAAGGACAATCTGGACTGAACCAGAATCAAAATTTTTGCTATTTTTCTCGAGCATAGCTCGGTAATTAGCAACGGCCTTATCTATCTGGCCGTTAGTCATTGCTGATACTGATGGGGTCATGTTTTCTGACATGGCGTCATCTCCTTTTTTATTTGAAGAACATTCCTGCCTAAATTTAGACAGGGGCTGGACCATCCAGCATTGCTAGTATAGCATAGATAGATAATAAAGTCAAGGAGGACGGAAGGGGGTACTTTTTGCTATGATTAAAGAATGATCGGCAGTTTAAAAGGCAAGATAACCTTAAAAACGGGAAAATTCGTGATTTTAGACGTGAATATGGTGGGCTATAAAATAAATCTCTCCCCGGATACTTTATCAAAAATAAAAACCGGCCCGGACTTGGTTTCTTTTTGGACCCATACTCACGTGCGCGAAGACTCTCTGGAACTTTACGGATTCAAGGAAAGAGAAGAACTCGTTTTTTTTGAATTGCTTTTGAATGTTTCCGGTATCGGACCGAAGGGAGCGCTTAATATCTTAAGCATCGCCCCGCTTGAAAACTTGAAGAAAGCCGTGGCTTCCGGAGATGTCGCCTATCTCACAAAAATTTCCGGCATTGGCAAAAAAACCGCGGAAAAGATCGTGCTTGAATTGCGCGACAAATTGGAAACATTTAAATCAGAAGGAGATTTGCAAGGGGAACTCGATGCCTTGGAAGCTCTCAAGTCACTGGGCTATTCGCAAAATGAGGCGCGGGAAGCGCTCAAAAAAATACCTGCAGATATGAACACAAACAATAAATTAAAAGAGGCTTTGAAAATATTAAGTAATTTTTCTAAAACCAATTATCATTAATTAGAACTTGGTTCTATGCCTGAACTTCCTGAAGTAGAAACAACTGTAAACGGGCTTAGAAAAACCATCCTTGGACAAAAAATTTACGATGTCTGGACAGACCTCCAAACCAAAGACAAAAGAAAGGGCGATACCATCGCCAACCCGAAATACTTTTTATGGTTCAAAAGAAAGATAAAAAATAAAAAAATAATAAGTGCAGAAAGACAAGCAAAGAATATTTTGATAAATTTGTCGGAAGGCAAAACAATTTTGGTTCATTTAAAAATGACCGGCCATCTGCTCTACAATAATAAAGACAAATTCGTGCATGCTGTTTTTTATTTAGATAAAAAGAATTATCTGGCTTTTTCCGATATACGCAAATTCGGCAAAATTACTTTGCTTGAAACTAAGACAGCTCATGATTCTAAACACTTAAAAGACATCGGCCCGGAACCGCTGGAAAAAAGTTTCAGCTGGCAAAAATTAAAAGAAGGAATGCAGAAAAGACCCGACAAGAAAATAAAAACTGCTCTAATGGACCAGTCTCTCCTCTCGGGTATAGGTAATATTTATTCAGATGAAATACTCTTTGCCTCCGGCATACATCCGGAGAGAAAAACGAAAGACATAAAGGATATAGAATTTAAAAAGATGTTTTCTTCTATGCAAAAAATATTAAAGAAAAGCATCAATCTGGGCGGAGATTCAATGTCCGATTATATAAATCTATTCGGTAAAAAAGGAAGCTTCCAAAATTGCCATAAAGCCTACAGGCGCACGGGAGAAAAATGCCCCAAAAAAGGCTGCACCGGCAAGATAAAAAGAAAAATAATCAACGGCCGCAGTGCACACTTTTGTCCAGTGCATCAAAGATAATTATCCCGCAAGCTACCGATACGTTTAGCGATTCTTTTTTGCCGTGCATTGGTATTTCGGCTATTGTGTCGCACTTTTTAAGGATATTTTGGGGTATGCCTTCCACCTCCGCGCCCATTATGAAGGCAT
>CAYQKC010000034.1:0-2541 GCA_964418145.1 uncultured Candidatus Saccharibacteria bacterium | reverse complement strand
GGCTTCAAGTCGTTCAATCTTTGCCTTAAACTCTTTTTCTCTTTCTTTTTTAAAATTTGAACCAACTTTAATTTTTAAATAATATAGATTTATTTTTGTGTGAATTTTAAAAACCTCACTTTCATCTCCGTGATGTTCTTTTATGCGTAATTACCTTGCCGTAAATAATCAAGCCACCAGCACCGTGAATTCCCCTTTTTGTTTGACGGGATTATCCTTCAGGTATTTGAGCAGTTCTTCGGCCCCGCCGGTCTTGAATTCTTCATAGATTTTGGTAATCTCGCGAGCCAGGCAGACTTTTTTGTTTGGGCAGAATTTTTGCAAAGATTCAAAAGTTTTTAAAATCCGATGCGGAGATTCGTAGAAAATAGTCGTGCGTTTTGATCCAGCAATTTCTTTGAATAAAGTTTCTCTGCCTTTTTTATGGGGCAAGAATCCCAAAAAAGTAAATTCATGCGTCGGCAGACTGGAGGCTGAAAGCGCAGCAATAAGTGCCGATGGACCAGGAACAGGAATCACATCTACGCTATAGCGTAGATTAAGATCTTCTTTGATTTTTGAAATGAGCATTACTCCAGGATCAGAAATAGTCGGTGTGCCTGCATCTGACACCAGCGCTAAATTATTACCTTCCTCAAGCATTTTCAAGATTTTATCCATTTTAGAAATCTTGCTTTGAGCATGGTAGCTCATCGTAGGCGTTTTTATCCCATATTTATCCAATAGTTTTTTAGTCACCCGAGTATCTTCACATAATATCAAATCTACTTCTTTCAAGATTTCAATAGCACGAAAAGTTATATCTCCCATATTCCCTATTGGCGTGGCAACGACATAAAATTTAGACATGATTTAATTATAAACCTCATGGTCTCCAATAGCTAATAAAACTATCTCATTTTTGGATTCGTATTCAAAAACAATGCGTATTTTGTAATTAACAGAAAAACTCCATTTATCTTTAAGTTTTCCATGAAGTTTATGTATTCTCAGCGAAGTAAGGTCTTCAGCTTCAGAATTTTTTAGAATATCTATTTTATACAAAACTTCATCAACTAAATCTTTCTCAAGCTTATTTATTTGCCTCACAAACGACGGCTTAAAGGAGATTGAAATCATTTTATTATTTAATTTTCTTCATTAAATCTTTTAGATCTCCGCGTAAGGTAGGCTCTCGCTCTGCGCGAAGTACCGCCCCAACCGCTTCCTCTTCAGAAAGGCGTTCTAGGGCTTTTCTCATCACTTCCGCTTTGTTCCCTAACCCGGCTTTAACTAAGTTATTGAGAGATATTTCCAATTTTGCATTCAATGGCACAGATATAGTAGACATATGATAATATAATATTAAATTATAATACAAGAAGTATATTCCCTGTATCCTTAAAAGTCAAATTATTATTAAACCAAAGTAAATCAATCAGGTCTACCTATAGCGAAGCGAAACTTTTTTACCTGCTCGCTTCTTTTTCTTTTTTTG
Source organism: uncultured Candidatus Saccharibacteria bacterium (assembly GCA_964418145.1). Lineage (GTDB taxonomy): Bacteria > Patescibacteriota > Minisyncoccia > Phycocordibacterales > UBA9973 > UBA9973. Next base: position 1,064 of record CAYQKC010000034.1, on the reverse strand, counting down.
AGCTAAAACTCTTTTTTTGTTCATATGTTTTAAAAAATAATGAGAAAACGACCTTTATTTTCTATATTTCTTGCTTCGCCATTTATCGGCTATTTTCATCCGAGTGAGTGAGCGTTCAAGCTCTCCCGCAAAATGCTCATAATCTACATGCTCTTTGTCCTGCATTTTTTTCTTCAGCTTTTCCGCTTGCGCCTTGGCTTTCTCTATCGCTTCTTCGCCGAGTTCCGAAATATGTTCGGCAAAATCCGCCAAGACCGCTACTGCCGTTTCGCCCTTTTCATCATTTTTGACTTCCACGAAACCGCCGACGACAGCCATCGGCACGTATTCCCCGGCAATCAAAGCTACTATGTCGCCGGAGGTAAGATTCGCTATGAGTGGTATATGTCCCGGCAATATTGTAATCTCACCTAAATTAGTTGGCAAGCTTACTTGCTCGGCCTCTTCTTCTAAGACAAGTTTTTCAGGAGTTATTATCTTTAATTTTAATTTTTTATTGCTCATGTTCCCGAAAAATTTTATAGCGCACCCCTCATAAAGAATTCGTTTTCCGGCTTGTTATCATGTTTGCCATCCAAAATTTCCTTGAAGGATCTGATGGTGTCTTTAAGCGCGACATATTCCCCCTTCCTTCCGGTAAATTGCTCGGCTACGAAGTTCGGCTGGGAAAGGAACTTTTGGATTTTTCTGGCGCGGATCACGAGCTCCTTGTCCGCTTCGGAAAGCTCTTCCATACCCAAAATGGCGATAATGTCCTGCAAATCTTTATAACGCTGGAGAACCCTTTGCACTTCGCGTGCCACTTCATAATGCTCTTTGCCGATAATATTCGGATCAAGGATAGTCGAAGAAGAATCAAGCGGATCAACAGCCGGGTAAATACCGATTTCGGAAAGCGAACGATTGAGAACCACAGTGGAGTCCAGGTGCGAGAAAGTCGTAGCCGGGGCCGGGTCAGTCAAGTCGTCTGCCGGCACATAGACCGCCTGCACGGAAGTCACCGAGCCTTTATCGGTCGAAGTAATTCGTTCCTGCAAAATTCCCATTTCTGTTGAAAGAGTCGG
>CAYQKC010000033.1:0-3922 GCA_964418145.1 uncultured Candidatus Saccharibacteria bacterium | reverse complement strand
CTCCGGATTCAGCGGTGAGTCTTGCCGTCATATATTCCACGGGTTAATTGGCTTTCCTATAGGCAGTCTGGTAAGCCATGCGCACATAAGAAGCTGCATGCGCTTTGTTAACGCCATAGGCTCGGAAAGGTTCAAAGAGTTGCCAAAGCTTCTCGGCAAAATCCGGAGTTTGCCCGTTTTTGATTATGCCTTTGATGAATTTCTCTCGCTGGGCGGCCATTTCTCTCGGGATTTTTTTACCGACCGCCTTTCTGAATTTATCCGCCTCTTCCCAGTTGTAGCCGGCGAGTTCTATGGCACAAAAGAGCAAGTCATCTTGATAGACGATAAGCCCGTATGATTCGGTTAAGAATTTTTTCATTCGCGGGTCCAGATATTTTACGAGGTTCGGATTGTGTTTGCGTTTTATATACTCAGGGATGGATTCCATCGGTCCAGGGCGGTACAAAGCTACCATAGCATTGATGTCGTGAATAGTTGTCGGGCGGAGCTCTTTTAAAAATCTTGTCATGCCGGCGCCATTCAGCTGGAAAAGTCCTTCGGTTTGCCCGCTTGAGAGAAGCGCGAAAGTTTTTTTGTCATTTAAGGGTATGCGTTCCAGATCTATATCGATATTATAAAATCTTTTTACCAGACTTACTGCGTCCGCCAAGATTGCCAGGTTTCTGATCCCCAAAAAATCTAATTTTAGAAGACCAGCGTCTTCTACGCTGTGCATATCGTATTGAGTGATTACTTTTCCGCCCTTTGGATCAAGCTGTGTGGGCACATATTCATAGAGCGGTTTCGGGGCGATGACTACTCCGGCAGCATGTACGGAGATGTGGCGCACGCAACCTTCCAATTTCTTCGCCAGATCTATTATTTTCCTTGAATCTTTTTCTGTTTTATATGCATCTTTTAATTCCGGAACTATTTCCATGGCATGATCTATAGTCATTGGCATTCCTTGAGAGCCGAGCGGTATCATTTTTGAAATTCTGTCCCCGACCGAGTATTCATAACCCAACGCCCGAGCTACGTCGCGTACTGCCCCGCGCGCCATCATCGTGCCGAAAGTGCCGATCTGCGCCACCTTGTCTTCGCCGTATTTTTTTTTGGCGTATTCGATCATTTCATCGCGCCTGTTGTCCGCGTAATCCATATCTATATCTGGCGCGGAAGGTCTGTAAGGATTTAAAAACCTTTCAAAGGGGAGCTTGTATTCGATAGGATTTACTTTGGTAATACCTAGAAGGTAAGTAACCATCGAGCCTGCCACCGAGCCTCGGATCGTGCTTAGAATTCCGTTTTTTTTGGCAAAATCGAGTAGGTCTCCCACTACCAAAAAATACGGCGAGTATCCTTTCTTGAAAATTATGCCGAGTTCGTATTCAACCCGTTCCAGGATTTCCGGAGTTTTTTTGACACCGATTTTTTCAAATCCCAGAAAAGCAAGTTCGCGCAGTTTCTCATCGTATGTTTTTCCTTCTTCTATCTTGAAATCCGGGAAAACCCAAGTGCCGAGATCAAGTTTTATATTGCACATCTCTGCGATCTTCGTGGTGTTTGCCACCGCTTCCGGGGTGTCTTTAAAGACTTCGCTAGCTTTTTTAGTATTCAAGAAAGAGAAATCATCATCGGAAAATTCAAATTTAGTGCCTTCGCGCGAGTCGCTCTGGGTGTTTATCTGGAGCAAGGTATGGTGCGCTTCGTGATCGTCAGAACACGGATAATGCGAGTCTTGAGTAGCCACCAAGTCAAGAGAGTACTTTTTGGCGAGCTTGATCAGTTCTTCTCGCACATATTTGTCGTCTTCTACATGCGGATGGCTTTGGATTTCGATGAAATAATTTTCTTTGCCGAAGATACCTATATACTCCTTGACAATCTTGTCGGCTTTTTCACTATCTTGCCCGACGATAGCCCTAGAGAGTTCTCCTCCCAGACAGCCTGAAAGGCAAATAATTCCGCCTGAATATTTGCGGAGAGTTTCTTTGTCCATTCGAGGTTTGTAATAATAGCCTTCAATATTTGAGATGGTGACGAGCCGAATCAAATTTTTATAACCTTCCAAATTTTTAGCTAACAGGGTCAGGTGATAGCGCTTGTTGTCTATACCGTATTCTTTATCAAGCCGACCTCTCTCGGCGATATAAGCTTCTACTCCGATGATCGGCTTAATGCCCTCTTTCTCCGCTAATTTATAAAATTCTATGGCGCCATACATATTGCCGTGGTCGGTAATGGCAATAGCTGGCATGCCATCTTTTTTAGCGATAGCCACCAAATCTTTGAGCTTAGAAAGACCGTCTAAGAGACTGTAATGCGAATGAGTATGTAGATGCACGAATTTTGGCTCTGTCTTATCCATTTTCCCCTATGATAGCACATTTTAAACGCTGTGATATAATATATTTATGACTAAAAAACTTCGTGTAGCCATTAATGGTTTTGGCAGGATCGGGCGGGCATTTTTAAAAATTTCTTGGGGTCGTCCGGAGATAGAGGTAGTGGCGATAAACGACTTGGGTTCCATAGAAAATTTTGCTTACCTTTTGCGCCACGACACAGTTTACGGAAATTGGAACCACCCCGTGCAAATTGAAAATTCTAACGGGGCAGGCGGATCTTATTTAGTTATAGATGAGAGAAAGGTGAAATTTATTTCTGAAAAAGATACAGTAAAGCTTCCTTGGAGAGAACTTGATATTGATGTAGTGGTGGAGTCGACCGGACTTTTCACTTCCTACGATGAAGCGAAATTTCATCTGGATCAAGGAGCCAAGAAAGTCGTTATTAGCGCTCCTTCCAAATCAGATGGCGAGACAAAGGGTGAGACTATACTGCTCTCAGTGAATGAGGAGAAATTCGGCACTTGCGATATAACTTCAAATGGATCCTGTACTACAAATGCCGCTTCGCCGCTTATTGCTATTTTGGATGAAGCGCTCGGCATAGAAAAAGCGATTTTAAACACCGTGCATGGATATACCGCTTCGCAGGTGTTGGTGGATGGGCCAAGTAAAAAAGACTTACGTGAAGGTCGGGCAGCGGCGCAAAATATTGTACCTTCCTCGACCGGCGCAGCCATTGCTGTCACTAAAGCGTTTACAAAACTAAAAGGAATTTTTGACGGTATCTCTATACGTGTGCCAGTGTTGTCTGGATCTATTGTGGATGTAACTTTCATTTCTAAGAGAAATACTACCAGAGAAGAAGTGAATGAAATTCTGAAAAAAGCCAGAGGAGACAAACGTTGGGAAAAAGTTTTTGCTATTGCCGAAGAGCCGTTGGTTTCCTCTGATATTTTAGGCGAAAGCCATGCTTCCATCGCCGATCTAGAAATGACCCGCGTTGTCGGCGGGAATTTAGTAAAAGTTCTCGGTTGGTATGACAACGAAATGGGGTATACCTATACATTAGTCGAGCATGTGGTGAAGACGGGACAAATGATTAAATAAATTTTATGGAAAATTTAAAACCGACATATATAAATATAAAAGAAAAATATCTTGATAAGATAGATTCTGATGGATTTTTGAGGATAGGAGAGTTTGCAAATCAAGAATTAAAAAGACAATCAAAAAGTGTAGCTGGTCTTGTAGATGGAGAAGAAGGCACAAATCCAGAAATTTTCTTTGGAAGAGGGTTGAGGTATAAGGGTTCTGCTGGTAATTATCCAGATATGAAGATTCACATAGATGATCTTGAAGAATTTATAAAGAGAGTAAAAGAGTATTTTGTTGATAAATAAAGTATTTTTTTAAAAAACTTACCATTAATTTATTTTCTTATAATATACAGTATATTGTATACTAAGAAATATAGTTTTGTGTTGTTTTATGCCACATGTTTCTTCAAAAAAATTTAAGAAGGAGACACTCGATAAACTTTATGATCAATTTGGAAAAGCTTTAGAAAAATCAACGAAAAAATCTAG
>CAYQKC010000032.1:0-4953 GCA_964418145.1 uncultured Candidatus Saccharibacteria bacterium | reverse complement strand
TGACGGCGAGAGGGGTGATTACAGAATCGCTTCCATCCACTTTATTTCGTGTTGAGATAGATGAAAAAGGGGAGAAGAAAGAAATCCTAGCATATCTCTCCGGCAAAATGCGCATGCATAGGATAAAAGTTCTGATAGGAGATCCGGTCGAAGTAGTGCTCGATTCTTACGGCAGGAAGGGAAGAATCATAAAAAGGCTTTAAATATTTGCGTTTTTTTTAGGAATGGTGTATCATATAAGCCACAGTTTATGATGAGTTAAAAAATATTGAAAAATAAGGGTTTTACCCTTGTTTTTGTCTTGTTTTAATAAATTATCATTATGCGAGTTAGATCAACAGTCAAAAAAATTTGCGATAAATGCAAAATGGTCAAACGAACCAGACATTTGCGAGTTACTTGCTCTAACCCGAAACACAAACAAAAACAATAATCATGAGAATTCTTGGAATCACCGTACCAGATGAAAAAAGACTTGAGTTTGGGCTGACTTGCCTTTATGGTATCGGTATTTCCACTTCCAGGAGGATTTTAAAACAAGTCGGCATAGATGCCGGTAAAAAAGCGAAAGATCTCACCCCCGAGGAAGAAAATAAAATTCGTGCTTTGATTGAAGAAATGAAAATCGAAGGAAATTTGAAGCGTGAAATTGCCGCAAACATCAAGAGAATCAAAGATATAAAAACTTATAAGGGCTTGAGGCATATCAAGAGATTACCGGTACGCGGCCAGCGCACCAAGACCAATTCAAGGACAGTGCGAGGCAATGTTAGAAAGACAATGGCCTCCGGTAGGAGAAAAGAGAGTAAGACATAAAATATAAAATTATGCCAAAAGCAAAAGTAAAAACCGAAGAAGAGAAAAAAGTAGAAGGGAATACAGTAGAAGAAAACGCTTCCACTGCCGTCGAAACTAAAATAAAAACCCCGAAGAAAAAAATAATTTCCGGCACTTTGTTTATCGATGCCACCTTTAACAACACAAAAGTTTTATTCGGAGACAAAATAGGTAATACTTTATTTTGGTCCAGCGCAGGAGCCCTCGGTTTTAAGGGAGCAAAGAAAGGTACGCCTTTTGCCGCAGGAAAAGTAGGAGACCTTATTGGAGAAAAAGCCGCTGTCCTCGGGGTGAAAGATGCGGACGTCGTCGTGCGCGGAGTCGGTTCCGGTCGCGAGCCGGTAATTAGAGCTTTTATGGCCCGAGGTATTGAAATAAATTCAATCAAAGATACTACGCCCGTCCCGCATAATGGTCCGAAACCCAAAAAACCGAGGAGAGTATAAAAAATAAAAGTTTATAAAATTGTAAAGTTTAATCAATCATGTTAAAAAAGCCAAAATTTAAAATAGGAAGGAGATTGGGGGCGGGAGTTTATGACAAATGCCAAACGGCGAAGTTTTCCGTTTCTTCAGGTAAGTTTAGTGGACCAGGGGCTAAACGCCCGAAAGCTCTTTCCGAATACGGAAGCCAATTCATTGAGAAACAAAAAGTCAGATTTTCTTATGGCATAACCGAAAGGCAGCTTTCGAATTACGTGGAAAAAGCATCCCATATAAAAGGCGCAGGGACAGCAGAAAAGCTTTATGAAGAATTGGAGTTCCGCTTGGACAATGTGGTTTACAGGATGGGCCTCGCTCCATCCAGGCGCGCTGCGAGACAGATGGTCTCCCATGGGCATTTCGTGGTAAACAATCACAAAATAACTATCCCTTCGTACTCCGTAAAACAAGACGATTCCGTAAAAGTCCGCGAAGGCTCAAAGATCAAAAAGATTTTCGGCAATTTAGAAGAGAGATTAAAAGAGTATAACGCTCCTTCCTGGGTTTCCTTTGATCCGCAAAAAATGGAAGGAAAAATTTTATCAAAGCCGAAGAACACTGAGACATTCCTCGACCTAAATTCAGTGCTCGAATTTTATAGTCGTTAGTTTTATCAAGTTTTTAATATTATAAACTTTATTAATTTTTTACATAATATATTATGCCTGAATATAAAATAATTACGCCTTCCAAGCCTCGCATAGTTTTGGAAGATGGGAATAAGGGGGTATTTGAAATCGACGGCCTTTATCCGGGGTATGGCCATACTTTGGGCAACAGCCTAAGGAGAATCGTCCTTTCTTCTTTACCAGGCGCAAGCATTGTTTCTATAAAAATAGACGGCATCTCCCATGAGTTTGAGACTATAGAAGGCATAAAAGAAGATGTTATAATGATCATTTTGAATTTAAAGAAAGTCAGATTCAAAATGCTTTCGGATGAATCGCAAACAGTTGCGCTTTCAATAAAAGGGCCGAAGGATGTAAGCGCTAAAGATATCAAAGCAGGCGGTCAAGTGGAAATACTAAATCCGGAACAGCACATAGCTCTCATTACCGGCAAAGCTGAACTAAATATAGAGATGAAAGTGGAAAAAGGCCTTGGTTTCGTGCCTAAAGAGATTTTGCAAAAAGAAAAAGTGGATATTGGCACGATTACAGTAGACGGTATCTTTACTCCTATCCGCCGAGTCGCTTATGAAGTCGAGAATATGCGCGTCGGTGATAATACGAATTATAACCGTTTGCGTATGTCTATTGAGACAGATGGGACTCTCTCTCCGCGCGAAGCTTTTTTGAAATCTATTGAAATAATGATCTATCAACTAAAAGCCATTATTGATTTTAAAGAGGAAGAACCAAAGAAAGAAAAAATAACAAGCCATGTTTCTATACATGGGGACAAAGAAGAGCAAAAGGAAGAAAAAGCGGAAGATAAAAAAGCCGATGATTTTACCGATGTTCTCAAGACCAGGACCGACAGCCTGGATCTTTCCACCAGGACCTTGAATGCCCTGACGGCTGCCAATATCAGGACCTTGGGGGGATTAGCCAGGAAGAAGAGAGAAGATTTGCTTGAGATCGAAGGCATAGGAGAAAAAGGCATCAGTGAAATCAAGAAAGTTTTGAACAAGTTCAGGCTTAATATGAAAGAATAAAAATATTATGCGACACCACAATAACAAAAGAAAATTCGGCAGAAGCAAAAATCAGAAAAAGGCCTTAATTAATTCTTTGGTGCTCAATTTGATTGTTCGCGAAAAAATTAAAACTACCGAAGCTAAAGCCAAAGAATTGCGCCCTTTTATAGAGAAAATAATTACCAGGGCCAAGAAAAACAATATGGCTTCCAAACGGGTAATCTCCGGTAAGCTTTTTAACAGAAAAAGGGAAACTAAGAAGCTTTTTGAAACAATCGCCCCGAAGTACAAGGATAAAAAAGGCGGTTATACCAGGGTTATAAAGCTTTCTCCGAGGGTTTCCGACGGAGCCAAGATGGCTATTATAGAATTCATCTAAAAAGTTTATGAAAAAAAGAACAAACACAAAAGAAGAAAAATTAATTGATGCCAAGGGGAAAACACTGGGCCGAGTCGGAAGCGAGATAGCTGTTTCGTTGATGGGCAAGAATAGTCCTTTTTTTGAAAGGCATGTTTATTCCGGATTTAAGGTTAAGGTAATAAATGCCTCAAAAATAAAAACCACTGTAAAAAAATTAGAAAATATAATGCATAAAAGATATTCCGGATACAGAGGTGGTTTGAAAGTTATGACTGGTGCTGAAGTCAAGAAAAAGAAAGGCATGAATGAGCTTTTAAAGCATGCAGTTCATCAAATGCTTCCGAGCAATAAATTAAAGAAAGAAATGATGAAGAATTTAAAAATAGAAGAATAAAGACATGGAGAAAGAAAAAAAAACAGCAAAAGAAAAAAAGGGGCGGTATATTGAAGGCATCGGACGTAGAAAAACTTCCACTGCTCGCGTGCGTATTTTTGAGGCTGCTAAATCATCTATAACGATAAACGACAAGGACTCAAAGGACTATTTCAAGACCGAAGAGCAAAGGCGTCTGGTCTGGGATCCTATTATGAAAGGCCTTGAAAATGCCGAAAAAACATCAAAATGGAAAATTGAGGCTAGAGTTTCGGGCGGGGGTATACACTCTCAGGCTGAGGCTGTGAGACATGGGATCTCGAGAGCTCTGGTTTTGTTTAATAAGGAGTTGCGTTCCGGATTGAAAGATTTGGGCTATTTAAAACGCGATCCGAGAGCCAAAGAACGAAGAAAATTTGGCTTGAAAAAAGCGCGAAAATCTCCACAATGGTCAAAACGATAGAATTTTGCTAATATAAAATTATGCCAGATGAAGAAAAAAAAGAAATTTCAGAACCCGAGCAAGACGATTCTGAAGTTTTAGAATTTGAATACAATGAAGATGGTGAGGAAGATCTCAAAAAGACATTAAAAAAACTCAGGTCCGATCTAAAAGAATGCAAAAAAGAAAAAGAAGAATATTTAACCGGCTGGCAAAAAGAGCGGGCGGATTTTTTAAATTATAAGAAGCAAGAAGAAGATAGGAAAAATAATTTCTCTGAAGTTGTGCGAGAAAGAATTCTAACTAGGTTTTTGAGTGTACTCGATAGTTTCAATATGGCTTTTGCCAACAAAGAGGCGTGGGAAAAAGTAGATGAAAATTGGCGCAAGGGGGTGGAATATATTTATGGTCAGTTAAATGCTGTTTTTGAGGAATATGGAATGAAAGAAATCGGGCAGGCAGGCGAAGTTTTTGATCCGAATATTCATCAGTCAATAGATATGACTCCGACCGATGACAAAGAACAGAACAATAAAATATCGGCAGTTATTCAAAAAGGATATGTTTTAGGAAGCGACCCGCGCCAGGGCGGGGCAGGTCGCGTAATCCGCGCTGCCAGGGTAAATGTCTTTGAATATAAAAATGGAGACGCATCTTGATCCGCACATATATAAGTGCGTTTACTGCGGGAAAGAAACTGAAGCATATTACAAACCAGAATGGAACTACAAAAAAATCGCCTGCGAAGAATGTTATAAGCAAAATATAAATTAAAGCAAAATGGAATGATTAGAACCCCTTAACCTAACATATATGTTC
>CAYQKC010000031.1:0-5332 GCA_964418145.1 uncultured Candidatus Saccharibacteria bacterium | reverse complement strand
TTATATTTTTTGCCGGAACCGCATGGGCAAGGGTCATTTCTACCCACTTTCGCTTCGTTTTTTTTAGCTGGATTATTCCTATTGGAAAATTCGACAGGTTCATTATGGCTTGGAATCAAAATCTCCTTTTTATTTTCTTCAATTTTTATATCCTGCGCGACATCGGTATTAATACTTTGAACCAAAGACAGCACCTGCTCCTTGAAAGCAAGCTCCATTTCTTTAAACATTCGCAATCCCTCCTTTTTGTATTCCACAATCGGCTCCCTTTGGCCGTAGGCGCGCAGGTTAACCGAGGAACGAAGATAATCCATCGCCTCCAAGTGCTCCATCCACAGAGAATCATTGATGTAAAGGGCAATTCGGCGAACGGTCTCATAAAAAACTTCCTCGCCAAGCTTTTCCTTTTTTTCTTTTATGACTGCTTCTACTCTGTCTACATCCTCACTAATCTTGAGCAATCTGCCCAAGAGGGCATCAAGCTCCCCTTTGTCGGAAACAAGCATTTTCTGTCTTCTTTCATAAACGATTCTCCTTTGATGATTCATTACATCGTCGTATTCCAAAGTATTCTTCCTGGCATCAAAATGGAAACCTTCTATTTTAGCCTGCGCGTTCTCGAGCGTCTTATTGATGAAGTGATTCTCTATCGGTATATCTTCCGGTATGCCGAATCGGCCCATCATATTTTTTATTTTTTCCGAGCCAAAAACCCGCATAAGATCATCCTCCAGCGACACATAAAACTGCGTCTCGCCAGGGTCGCCTTGCCTGCCTGACCGTCCTCTTAACTGGTTGTCTATTCTCCTCGCTTCATGGCGTTCAGTGCCCAAGACGAAAAGCCCGCCAACTGATTTCACAAATTCATACTCTTCTTCAGAATGAGGGTTGCCCCCCAATTTTATGTCTATCCCTCGGCCGGCCATATTGGTGGCAATCGTCACGGCACTACGACGGCCGGCTTGCGCTATTATTTCGCCTTCTTTCTCGTGATTTTTGGCATTTAATATAACATGCTTCACTCCTTCTTGTTGTAAATGAAGAGAGAGAAGCTCGTTTTTTTCTATGGAAATAGTGCCAATCAAAACAGGCTGGCCTTTTTTATGCAATTCTTTTACTTTTTTGGCGATCGCCTGGAATTTCCCTTTCTCTGTCTGAAATATTAAATCGGAATGGTCTATCCTCACGACCGGACGATTGGTGGGTATCACAATCACATCCAGCCCATAAACTTTCAAAAATTCTTCAGCGGAAGTTTCGGCTGTACCGGTCATACCAGCAAGTTTTTTATAAAAACGGAAATAATTTTGAAAAGTTATAGAACCTGATGAACGGGTTTCCTTTTCAATTTTTACTCCCTCTTTGGCTTCAATCGCTTGATGAATACCTTCGCTCCAGCGCCTACCCGGCTGAAGTCGGCCGGTAAAAGGGTCAACAATAATTACTTCGCCTTCTTTTACGACATAGTCACGGTCTCGTTCGAAAATGGCTTGGGCCTTGACCGCAGTTTCCAAGTGATGCACGTATTTTATGCCTTTTTCCGTATAGATATTTTCCACTCCAAGCAAGTTTTCAGCCTTACTGATACCCTCATCGGTCAAGGTAATAGCCTTCAATTTTTCATCTACTTTATAATCCACATCTTTCTTTAATTGCTTGGCAACTTGCGCAAATTTTACATAGAAATCTTCTGAATCAGCCGAAGTGGAAGAAATGATAAGCGGGGTCCGAGCTTCGTCTATCAAGATAGAGTCCACCTCGTCTACAATCGCAAAATTGTGCCCTCTTTGCACCAAGTCTCTCGGAGAAATCGCTAAATTGTCGCGCAAATAATCAAAGCCGTACTCATGGTTGGTACCATAAGTGATATCCGCATCATACGCTTCCTTCCTGCTGCACGGTTTTAAAAACTCATAAAGGATTCTGAATTCTGATTCACTCCTTTCTTCTTTGTTCTCGGTGTGCGCAGGATCATACAAGTAAGAAACATTCTGCGAATTTATCACTCCGACCGAAAGACCGAGAAAATTATAAATCTGCCCCATCAGGACGGCATCGCGGCGAGCCAGATAATCGTTCACAGTTATGATATGAACTCCGAAGCCCGAGAGCGCATTCAAATACGCCGGCAGAGTGGCTACCAAAGTTTTTCCTTCGCCGGTCTTCATTTCAGCTATCTTGCCGTCATCCAAAGTAATGCCTCCGACAAGCTGGACATCATAATGCCTTTCTCCGAGTTTCCTTTTAGCTGCTTCGCGAACCAAGGCAAAAGTCTCCGCTAAAATGTCTTTCTGGGTTTCCCCTTTTTGAAGCCTTTCTTTGAATCCTTGCGTCTTTTTAGGGAATTCCGAATCGGACAACTTTGAAAAATCAACCTCCAAAGCGTTGATTTTAGACACTATTTTATCTATTTTTTTAATGAATTTTGAACTCGTACTACCAAATACTTTCTCGTAAAAACCCATTTTTACATCTTAACACAAGATAACTAAAAAATCCCCCTTGCGGGGGATCTTTTAGAAGTGGAAAAACTAAGCTCGCTTCTTTGCTTTCTTAGCAACTTTCTTCTTTGCTGCTTTCTTTTTTGCTGCCATAATGTTAGAAAAATTATTTTTTAAATTTTTGCGATGACACGACCTAAAAATTTTTTATAAAAAATTTTCAAAACAACCATCGCAAAGAACTACTATAATTATCTCGCATCTCCGACGTAAACACAATGGTTTTAAAGCAAAACTGTGGATAACCAATTACTTCCATTTGAGGCGAGTGATGGCGAAACTCCAACATATGTGCCTATGTGAGTGCGATCACCCGCCACAGATGAAAATAATTATTATTAAAAATAATTATATCATAAACAAATCAAAGCCAAAGGCCCTGAGTTTGTCGAAGGGTCGGACTGCTGGGAATCGAACCCAGTCTACACGCACCCGAAGCATGTGTACTACCGGTATACTACAGTCCGCATTATTTTTCTTCCAATACTTTATCTAAAATATGCCCTATTATATCGCTCATTTTGGCTCCGGAAAGCCTGCAAACCTCCCTAAAATGCGAATTCTCGCGAAGATCCGGCGCTAAATCTAAGCTAAGCAGATATACTTCCCCCTTTTTATCTAAAATAAAATCAGATTTCAAGTAGTGTCTTATTCCAAGTTTCTCGCGCAGATTTTTTGCCGCCTTGATCAGCTTTTCCCTCTCTGCAGTGGAAAAGTTCCCGAAAGAATTTCCCAATGGGAAAGAATAAATTTCTTCCCCCCGAAAATGCGGTACTGTGTGCAGAGATCCGACTTTGCCGGAAATAAACTCCTCCACCAAAATACTGTCCTCGTGGATTGCCCCGTCTAAAATCGCCCGCGCAAGCTCCGAAAAAGTTTTCGCCAGATGTATGACTTGGTTCGCATCTTTATTGTAAGATTTTACAACCCATGGCGCGGAAAATTTTTCAAAAACTTCTCTAGCTTTTTTTGAAGCAAAAACTTCAATCGGCCCGTCAATATCTTTTTGGTAAACAGGGAGTATTATATGCCTCGGCATCTTGATACCCTCTTTTTTCATTCTCTCTCTGAATTTTTCATTATCTAAACCCCAAAAAGGAGAAAAGGCCGGCGTGCCGATCGTTTTTATGGAAAAACTCTCCAAGATGTTTGAAAAACTATGGTGCGATAGATTCCAGACCAAATCAACTTTATATAAAAGCTGGGATGGTTCCACCGGAACGCCGAAGAAATGCCAAGCATTATTCTTGTCTACAAAAATATCAAAGGGCTTGTACTTATGCGGGAAATTTTCCAATATATGAGAAATGATTTCTCCGCCTTTTTTAATAGAGGAAACATAATTCTCACCATCTCCTCCGCGCAAAATGCCAATTCTTATTTTATCCTTTTCTTTGCTTCCCATACAAAAATTATAACATTTTGTAAAAAATTTTAAAAAGAAAGCGAGAAGAACAAGACAGACCTATACATACTCTTTGCTATAGCAGGATGTATGTATGTCTCATTTTTTAATTTCTAACTTTATATGACTTAGCTAATTTAAAAGTTTTAACGCAGTCTTTAAGTTTTATATCTTTCAGATATATTAAAAAAGATTTTGGTAATGGAGAAGGTCCGACCCAAACACTGCGCTGAATCATTTCGTAGCCAAATTTTTTTAAGTGGAAACGAAACCATTCCCTTTCGGCTTTCTTCTTCTCTGGAATATCATACATAACCAGTAAGTTTTTCGGCGACTCATCTGAAAACGGAGAAGTAAATGTAAAAAGACTTTCTTGTCTTCTTTTTATATATTCTTGACCTTTTTTAGTAATTCGCAGAAGCTCATTATCTTTTTCTATGTACCCTTCTCTTTTTAGGCGGGAAAGTTCGTTAGAAAAAGTATTTTTTGAATATCCAGAATAATTCCCGCGGAAACTAGGTAAACCAAACATGTTAACCGACATACCTTTATATCTAAATCTAGGTTTAAAAAGTTTTTCTAAAATAGACCTAGCTGTACTGTTTTTGGTAAATTTACCCATACATTCATGATATCATGAATACATATATTTAGCTATAGCAGAGTGTATGTATTTAAGTTTCTGGATATAATTTTTAAATGCAAAAGACACCCTTACGGATGTCTTTTGCTAAATACTGTTCTTTGTTTTGTTTCGTTCTTTGCTTTTTTATTGCAGATCTTTCTCTGCCTGTCATTTTGTTTTAGGTTCAAATAAACCATTGTGTCGTCAATTGAGCGACACAATACCGACTCAATAACCCCGCGAAGCTCTAAAGAGCAAAGTGGGGAGGTTTCAAATTGAATTATTCCACGAACAGCTTCCGCTACCCGTGCCTTGTTACGACTTAGTCCCTGTCACCGAGCTTACCTTAGGCCGGCTAATGCCAGATTTCGGGTATTCCCGGCTCCCTTGACTTGACGGGCGGTGAGTACAAGACTTGAGAACGTATTCACCACAGTTTAGCTGACCTGTGATTACTAGCAATTCCGGCTTCATGGAGTCGAGTTGCAGACTCCAATCCGAACTGGGGCCGTTTTTTACGATTAGCTCAGAGTCGCCTCGTCGCATCGCGTTGTAACGGCCATTGTATTATGTGTGTGGCCCAAGGTATCAAGGGACATGCTGACCTGGCGTCATCCTCTCCTTCCTCCCAGCCCTTTATAAACTTTAAAACACTCGGTGTTTGGAATTCCTCAACACCGAGTGTTAGGAATCCAAAAGTTTACAAAGGGCTGGGCAGTATCGTGTGACACTTATAACACACAACGAGGGTTGCGTTCGTTACCCCACTTAAGGGAACAATTCAAACCACGAACTGACGAC
>CAYQKC010000030.1:0-5436 GCA_964418145.1 uncultured Candidatus Saccharibacteria bacterium | reverse complement strand
AATTGTTCAAAAAATGGCCGTTTTGGATCGTAATCCACCCCATATTCCGTACCATCCCAATCGTCCGCCCACCAGCAAGTCGGGCAATAACCAACTATTTTTTTATCAGATGGGAAAATAGAAATGGATTTTTTACCGCACTTATCGCAATTGCGCCAATACACATACCAAGAGTCTTGAAAACAAATTCTCCTAATTATCCTGCACTCCGGGCACCAAGTAGGCGGAGGGACGTTTACTTTTTCGTAGAAACTGAAATCTTCCGGCTCGATTGTGAAGTCTTTTTTGCAAGCTTGGCAGATTTTATTTTCTGATTTATATTCCATAACTTTAATCTACGCTATAGCGTAGATTGGTGTTTTTATATCTTTCCTATTATTTTATCAAATTCTTTCGGGATTGGTGATTCTATTTTTATGGTTCTGCCTTTTAGGTCTTTAAATTCTATGGCCCCGGCATGCAGAGCAAGCCTGCCTAAGCCTTTTATTTTCGGCCCTTTTGGATCATAAAGAGAGTCTCCAACTATAGGATGATTTATGTATTTCATATGCACGCGGATCTGATGAGTCCGGCCGGTTTTCGGATGAATTTCTAAAATACTAAAGACCTCCTCTGCCTTCGCCTTGAATTTTTTCAGCACTTTATACTCTGTCACCGCCTCGCGCATCTCTCCGCGCGCACCGCGCCCAGCCAGACGGCGGCGAAAATCGGAAGGGCTCCGGCCGATCGGCTTATCGATGGTATCATGGTCTTTTTTCACGTTGCCGGACACAATAGCGTAATAAGTTTTTTTTATCTCCCTGCTTTGAAATTGCTTCTTTAAAAATTCATGCGCTTCTTTATTCTTAGCTAAAAGAAAAACCCCGGAGGTATCTTTGTCCAACCTATGTACGATCTCGAGCTTTGGATATTTTTTAACAAATAAATCAAAAATTGTTTCTTCCTCGCTTCGCTGGTCTGGATGCACTAAAATACCGGCCGGTTTATCAATGGCCAGGATATCTTTGTCTTCATAAAGCACCTTTATCTTCATATTGAAATATTATTAAAAATATTCTAATATTACAATGTTTTACTTTGCGCGGTTAGCTCAGTTGGTAGAGCAACCCGTTTACACCGGGAAGGTCAGGAGTTCGAGTCTCTTACCGCGCACACCCACGCCAACAGGCGGGGCAAGTTGCCCTCGTAGTTAAATGGATATAACTGCGGACTTCTAAGCCGCTATTCGAGGTTCGATTCCTCGCGAGGGCACCAGCTAGTGAAGCCGACCGAGAGGCTTATTTTGCAAGGATTTTTTAGAGTTTTGAGTAATTTAATATGGTTCGATTCCCGTAGAGTTTTTTAAAACTAATGCAGAGTTATTGCTAATTTTTTTTCATAAAACTTGCGTCGTTTTTTAAACTGTCTGTCCAAAAACTCGACTTTTTCGTCGTGAAAATCAAAAATGTGTTTAACCCCCGCTCCCCGTAAGCGCCCTATATATTGCACAAGTTTTCCTTCAAAAGAAAACGGAAAAGCAAGGATAATCGTGTCTGCGCCATAAAGGTCAAAGCCTTCGCCTATTAATTGTCCAGTCGCAAGAATTACTCGGAAGTTGCCAGCATGCACTTGAGCGATTTTCAGTTTTCGCGACCTAGTCGAATCATCACCGGAAATGTTAATGGCTTCCACTTGTCCACGAAGATACAAATTAAGTATCTCAATATGTTCTTTTCGTTCAGTTAGAACAAGAATTTTTCTGTTTGCTTTTATCTCTTTTAAAATAGATTTAACAATTAGCTCGTTTCTAGCCGAATTAAAAATAATGGCCTTTGCCAATATTTCGTAATGATCGGTCTTGTATTGAAATGGCAATAAAAGTTTTGTCTTATGAATTGTAATATCAAATGATTTTCCTTCTGATACTGATGGTGGTTTCATTTGAGTTATAACAGGTCCAATCATAAGTTCAGTGATTTGCTCAATGCCATGTTTGCGTTCGTGAGTTGCCGTTAATCCGAAACAGTATTTCGACTTGAACGACCAAATTAATTCGCGATAGGTTTTTGCAGATATATGGTGGCATTCGTCAATAATAATGACGCCAAAACGATCGGCAATTTCTTTTAAATTTTTGTAACGAACTAGACTTTGAAGCGTGGCTACAGTAATTTGCTTGCCAATTTTTTTCTAGTACCTGATATGGTTCCAATTTGTATTTTAGTAATGCTGAAAAATTGCTCGACTCGTTCAACCTATTGGGCCAAGAGCTGATTACGATTGACAAGAATTAGAGCCGGCAATCCAAGTCGAGCAATGAGTTCAAGGGCTATGATAGTTTTTCCACTCCCGGGCGGAGCAACTATAACTCCATTCTTAGAGTCCTTGATTTCTTCAAGCGCTAATTTTTGTTCTACATAAAGTGAAATATTGTTTTTTAATTTTATAGGCTTAACTTCTGCATATTGCTCAATTATCCGATATGAAATTTTTTCACCCTGAAGATATTTTTCTAGTTGACATAGAAATCCTCTAGGCAATACAACTTCATCCACAGTATCTTGAATTAAGTTGAAATATTTTTCAGTCTTGAAAACCGATTTACCTAATCGTTTTTTAGTTCCATATTCTTTATTGAAAAGGTTCAATATTATTTTCAACAAAACTAATTGCTTTATTTTTTGAAAATAGCTGGTTATAGATTTTATCTATTTCCCTAGTAGTGTGTTTACGTATCTGCTGTAAAAATTCCCACTGATTTGGATATGGCATAAATGTTTTTGGATCGCAAAATACCGAACAGTTGTTTTTTACTCGTTCACCTTGTAGAGGAAATGCAATAAGGTTTCCAAAACCGCTGCCACTAATGCTATCTTGGTTTGGAAATAGTCGATCAAAACTGATTTCCTTCACAAATTCGGAATAGTCGAAAGCTTGTCTGATAAGCTCAAGCATAATCGCTCGCGATTTGAAACATGGATATTCATTTTCAAAAAATATCCAAATGTGCGCTCCATTGCCTGAACGAGAAATTTCTATGTATGCCTTAAACCCAACCTCCTTGCATTTTTCGCTAACTTTCCCCACGTCAATTTGCCAATTTTTTTCATCAAAATCAGCTGCAATGAAATATGATGTGTTGTTTTTTAAAATTGGATATACTCCGATAGATTCTTTGCCGAGCAGGTGGTTCAAAATAGTCTCGTCAGTAAGTGGAATTAATGTTTTATTTTCAAAATCTTTGATTGTGCCTCCGCGTGCTCGATGCGAATTAAATTCATCCCAATTAAAAATGTAAGCTGGAGCCCATCCGCTTTTTTCATTCTTCTCCCACCGGTACGAATATGCGTCAGTGCATCCTCGGAAGATTGATTTATACAGAACCAATTTTTCTTGATTGGTCATATAGCATGCAAGAATTATCGCTTTTTGTATCTTGTCGCTCGACCAAGCCCGATTCGTTCGATCCATTTCAACTTGATAAGTTTTAGAAGCGCTTGATTGATTGTAGGCTGAGGAATGCGAGTTGCTTTTACAATTTCTCGCGGAGTGATTTCTTCGTTATGTTTTGATATATATTCCCAGATAATCTGCTGTTGTGGAGAAAGCAATTTTCTAACCACTTCGAAAGAAAGCAGGTCTAATGCTTTCTCAGATTGAATAAGCATTATATTTAGGAAAAAATTAAGCCACGGAATAATATTTTCTGAATCCGTTTTAAATGTTTTCTGGCTTTGCCTAAGAGTCACATAGTATTCTGGCTTATTATCCTCAATCAATTTTTCCTGAGAAACATATGGCATATAGGCATAGCTATGTTGAAGAAGTAGGAGGTTTGTTAAAACTCGCGAGAGCCTTCCATTGCCATCTTGAAAAGGATGAATCTTTAAAAATTCAACAATGAAATTACCAATAATGAGTAATGTATGAAATTTCTTTTCCAGAAAAGCATTTTGCGTCCACTCAACCAGTTCCAACATTTCTTTTGTGGTGAGCCAAGCATCAGTTGTGTCAAAAAGAACTTGAATGGGTTCGCCAGTTGATGAAACCATGGCCACTTTATTTTCGGTAGATTTGTAATTCCCGCGATGTAATTTGTCTTTTTTGGCATACTTCAAAAGTTCTTTATGAAAAAATTTTATAGTGCTTTCTGAAAAAGGAATCGAATTATACGACTCAAAAACATTTTTAAGCAATTCAAAATATCCTTGCACTTCCTGCTTGTCTCGGTCCTTAAATTTCTGCATTGAGAGACCGCGGATCAATCTCTCCACATCTTCATCAGACAGCCCTGATCCCTCAATGCGAGTGGAAGCGCCAGTCGAGGTTACTAAAACCGACTTTTTTAGCTTATCCAAAACTTGTGGATCAAGTGTGGCGCCAGACACCCATTTGCTTTTTAGAAAATCAATCCGGTTGATTTTTTCATAAATATCTTTTGGCAAATTTTCTATTCTCTTATTGAATTTGTAGTTCATATAATCTTATATCTCTTATATGTAAGATTATATATGATAGTGTAAGATGTAGCAAGGACTGTCGTCATCCTAGTCGCTAACCAAGAAGGACACTTCAAAATACCTATATTTTTCAAGGGTACCCCGTTAGTGAGACCGAGGGGGTTGGGGAAGATTGCCGATTAAGTGACATAAACATAGGACGCAGAGAAATTTTCCTTGACAAAATTGAAATTGCTTGATATAATTAAGTCAACCAATTGGTTAATTAATCACTCAACATGAAATAAAAATTATTTTTAATTTCATTAGCTAAATCGTACGCATTTGCATGCGATAAAACTCCTAAATATGATTGGAGAGAAGAATTCAAAGTCCGCTCGCTAATCTCTCCTCTCTTGTAACGGCTCACTGCTTCTTTTAACTTTCTTAAAATTCTTCGTTTTGTTTTTGTTCTGAGTTTAATATGCTTTGGTAAGATAACATAGCCGAGGAAATCTACTCCGCGATTGTGTTTAATAATCTCAGATACCAAATCTTTGGATAATAAGAAATATATTGTTTTGCAGGAAATGATTGATGAGATAGGCAGGATGCTAGGCGGATGGATTAGGTCAGCACAAAAGGCGCCTTAAGGCGCCTTTTGGAATAATGAGAGACTTCGGAACGAAGCCAGATACGGAACCATAGTTCTCGTTCGCATTGTCGACCGTATCCGTGTCGAACTTGACCTTGCCGTCGTTGAAGTTCAAGTACGGAGCGTGGTCGAAGCGGACATCGGAATCCGGATACTGTCTTTGCCCATCTGTGTCACCAAGGCTGGAAAATGTTTCTTGTTGGAAACAAGCCATAGTTTCGCCTTCGAGGATTCATTGCTGAATTTTATTTTGCAACACCGGACATATAGTCCTTATAGTTTGCGGAAGGCAAAGACAAGCAGTATCTCTGGCAGGTACCCCAAATTTAAGACACATATTCAACCAAGATTAGCGGTATACTA
>CAYQKC010000029.1:0-5617 GCA_964418145.1 uncultured Candidatus Saccharibacteria bacterium | reverse complement strand
GCTTGTCCTCTGAAGCTAAAGATCTAATTACGAACACAAGCAGGGTAATAAATACTAGAAATAATGTTAATGTTACCATTTTTGTTTCTCCTTTATTTATTGTTAACAAAGAATTATTTGCTTTAAGTATAACATATCCAAAGTAAAAAGTCAATCTTTCGGTTGACTTTTTACTGGCAATATATATTTATATTTTATAAGGTTTTAGGTGTGTTTTAGAGGTTCAGACATATACTTTTCTTTTGCATGGGCAGAGCGCCAAAGGATGATGATAAGGAAGACAAGTATTGCGAAAAGGAGCCATTGCACAATCCCGGTAGGGAGAAATGAGTTAGAACAGCCAAAAAGGGCGTTAGCAGTGAGTCCGTTATAGTTGCTGTTTGTGTTGGTATTTTTTGCGACAGTATTAGTTTTGTTTGTTTTGGTAAGAGTAGCAGTGGTGGTTTTAGTTGTATTGGTAACAGTATTGGTGTTGCCGCCCACATTGTTGTAGACGGTAAAGAGTGCGGCATTTGAAGTCCCGCCTCCAGGACCGGGGTTGTAAACAGTAATATAATACCCGCTGGTGCCGGTAACATCATTAGCTCCCAAAACCATTGAAAGGTGAGTGGAGTCCACATAAAAAGTGGTCATATATTCTGAATCGTTTTTTCTGATGATAGAGCTTGGAATGAAATTATATCCATTTACAGTAACGGTTGTAGTTCTACCCACATTAGTATAGTTCGGACTAAGTGAAGTGATAACAGGCGCCGGATTAGTTTGGTAGTTGGTGTAGTTGTAATAATTGTTGTTGTTATAATAATAAGGGTATCCGGTGGAAGGGTATTGATTTCCATTGAATTCAACTCCAGTGTTGACTGTGGCAGTATAGGCAGAAACAGGCAAGACCATGGAAAGTCCAAAAACCAGGGCAAAAATAAAGGTATATATTGATTTTTTAACCATATTTTTCATAAGGGGAAGTATAGCATACTTGAAGTAGAAAGTCAAGGGTGCTGGGGGGGAGACTTGAACTCCCAAAGGATTACTCCTACTTGCTCCTAAGGCAAGCGCGTCTGCCAATTTCGCCACCCCAGCTTGATGTCCGCCCAGAGGGGATCGAACCCCCGACCTTATCCTTAAGAGGGATCTGCTCTACCAGCTGAGCTATGGGCGGATATAAAATTTTTGTGCCCGAGGTGGGAATCGAACCCACATCCCTTACGAGACACGATTTTAAGTCGTGCGCGTATACCAATTCCGCCACTCGGGCCTCCCAAAGCGAACACAAAATCCATTATATATTTTTATTGTAAAATTTCAATCCGTTTCCTTGAGTATCTATACAACCAAACTCGAACCTATTTTAGCAAAAATATCTGACCGAAACCAGACGCTACGCCCCGCCGCTCTGTTCGTTCAGAACAGAGCCGACAAAAAAATTGCCTTTTTTAGTGCATAACTTATGAAACTGCCTATGAAAAGACTTTAAAAATGTTTCCAAAATGGCCGAGAAGGTTAGAATGGGGATTTTTGGAAAATCGCCCGCCACTACGGGCGATTCAGTATATGGCGGATTTGTTCTGGGACCGCGGTAAAAAAGAAAAAGTGGCCGAACTATTTCGGCTTTTGCTTCGGCTTAATCCAAATGACAATCAAGGCGTCAGATATGAAATTGCCGCGCTTTATACGGGTTTAAATAGTGATAATGTTAATCGCCTGATGAACGAAGGCAATGAAAAGCAGAATTGGGATAAATTGGAAAATTTGGTCAAGAAACAAAACATCAAGCATAAGTTTTGGAAAGAACCGAAACAGTAGGTTAACTAGGTAAAACCTAGCTCAAGATCTAGCTCAAAAAAAGTTTTCCACAGAAATGGGGTGCTTTTGAGCAGTTAATGCACTCATTATTCATACTTTTGGGCTAAAAATCTATTGACTTTTGGATTCGCAGTGAGATAATAAAGGTAAGTTATTCCTTTCGGGGAAACTCCAAAAAAATTTTTTCAAAATAGTTTCGCGTGTTTTGAAAATTATAAACTCAAAACTAGAAACTGGAAATTAACGAAAAGTGGTTCTTCCCTTAGCAAAAGCTCGAGGAATAACTTCCAAGAACCAAAGCCCTTCGTCCCGAAAACGCGGGCTTTGGTGTATTTTTTGATTAAAAAATGGAAAAACTTATAAACTCTCTCAAAGAAAAACAAGTTTTGAAATCCAGTGCAATAGAATCGGCGCTCAGATATGTAGACAGGGCAGATTTCGTGCCAGAGGAAGGAAAATTTTTTGCTTATAACGACGTACCCTTGCCGATAGGGGGCGGGCAGACCATCTCTCAGCCTTATACTGTGGTATTTATGCTTGAGCTTCTTCAGATGAAAGAGGGGCAGATCGTGATGGATGTGGGTTATGGTTCCGGCTGGCAGACAGCGATGCTTTCTCACATGGTCGGGAAAAATGGAAAAATTTTTGCCTTTGAAATAGTAAAAGAACTTTGCGATTTTGGAGAAAATAATCTAAAAAAATACCAGAAACTTATCGGAAATGTTACCTTTTTATGCAAAAGTGCTGAAAGGGGAGTACCAGATATGGAAAAAGAGTCGGTAGATAAGATAATCGTGGCGGCGAGGTTGAAGAGAGTCCCTGAAGTATGGAGAAAACAGTTGAAAATAGAAGGAATTATGGTTTATCCGATGCGAGAAAGCATATTCAAAGAAGTGAAAAAAGAGGATAATTTATTTGAAAAACAGGAGTTTCCCGGATTTGTTTTTGTGCCGTTTGTGTATGAATGAGGAAGATGATATATTAATGGAAATAATTCTTTAGGAGGTAATAATGAAAGTTCGAAATTTCCCGTGCCCGAAATGCAAAAAACTTACTGGTGGCAAAGTTCTTCATAAAGAAGAAAAAGAGAAATTTGCCATTGTAAAGATTTTGACGGATTGTTGCAATTCGGAATTCAGTGAGTATTTTACTGAATACGATTTGCATCGCTATCTTGTAGCGGATTACCAAGTTTAGTTTTTTTATCCCGCCGATAAAATTAATATCGGCGGGATATTTATT
Organism: uncultured Candidatus Saccharibacteria bacterium; assembly: GCA_964418145.1. GTDB lineage: Bacteria > Patescibacteriota > Minisyncoccia > Phycocordibacterales > UBA9973 > UBA9973. The sequence goes on along the minus strand of CAYQKC010000029.1, from coordinate 2,572 downwards.
TTTGTTTATTTTCGTGTATAATAGGAGCATATTAACAATAATTTTAAAAAATAATTTATGGCAAAAAGGGGAACAACATTAAGACCCAAACAAAAATCCAGGCATTCTAAAAAAACCCAAAAACGATTGGAAATAAAGAGGCAAATGATCGCGAAGAAAATGTTCAAGAAAAAACGGGCTTAGCTTCGAAAGAACGCATGAAATATTTTAAAAGCATCTACAATTTTTTTGACAAACTGGAAGACAAAGTTCGGGCAAGGCTCTCTAAATACCCGATCCTTTACGCTTTTGTCGGAGGCGTAGGAGTAGTCATATTTTGGCGGGGGATTTGGCATACCACTGATTTTTTTACTCAAGCTATCGTATCTTTTCAGCAAAATTCAACCATAGATTTAAATGATCTAACTTGGTGGGATGGCCCTGTTTCCATAATAGTAGGCAGTGTATTGCTCCTGTCTACAGGACTTTTTGTCTTTGACTTTTTGGGCAGTGAAACTATAATAAAAAGGTTGAGGGGAGAGGAAAAAATCACTGAAAGGACAGAGGAGGAAGTCAAAGCCGAGGAAGGTACCATACAGGATATAAAAGAAGGAGTCAAGGAAATTTCACAGAAATTGGAGGAAATAGAACAGGAATTAAAAGAGGAAAACAATAAATGATTATAAGCTTAATAAAAAATATATGGACAAAACAGAGAATATAAAAAAATATGGAGTGTGGTTTTTAGGCGCGACCTTCATTGTTTTTTCAGTTGTATTTTTTCTCTCCGCTAGAAATTTTTCCAACCAAGGCTCGTATGTAGAAGTTAAAGGCCTTTCAGAAAAGATAGTCAAAGCCGACACAGCCATCTGGTCTATTAATTTTGACGTGAAATCAAATAATGTGGATTCTCTATATTCGGATATTCAGAAAAATATTTCCACGATCAAGAGTTTTTTGACCGGCAAAGGGTTTGAGGCTTCCGAAATAAATGTCGCCCTGCCGAATATCTATCAAGATACTTATAAAGATGCGCTATTTAGATATAATTCCAGCACCGGTATTTCTGTCTATACGAAGAAAGTCGATCTGGTAAAATCCGCTTCCCAGGATGCCTTGCTTTTGGTAAAGCAGGGAGTGACGATGAATCAAAACTCGGTAACCTATCAATTTTCCGACATAAACAGTGTTAAACCGGAAATGCTGGCGGAAGCCTTAAGTAATGCCAAAGATACAGCTACAAATATCGCGAGAGAATCCGGTTCAATACTCGGCAGTTTGCATCGCGGTAATCAAGGAGTTTTTGATATTACCGATAAAGATCCGGGTTCGCCGGAATACAAAAAGATCAGGCTGGTTTCCACTTTGCAATTTTTACTTAAATAATGTTTTATGAGTATAAATATAAATTTGGAGGGAAAAAATTTTGAGTTGACCGATGCTATCCGGGATTATGTCTTCAAGAGAATCACCAAGCTGGAGAAACTTCTTACCGCTATAGAAAAAGAGGGCGGGGAAGTGCAGGTTGATTTTGAAGTCGGCAAGAAAAGTATGCATCATAAATCCGGCGAAGTTTTTCATTCGGATTGCTTTATAAACATAGACGGCAAGAAATTTTACCTAAGTTCGGATAAGGAAGATATTTATCAAACCATTGATGAAATTAGAGAAGGTCTGTACGAAGAAATCCGCAGATATAAAGGAAAGAAGCAGACGCTTTTCAGGCGCGGAGCGATGAGTATTAAAAAAATGTTCAAAGGTCTTTCGGATAGAAACCCGTTTACATTAAAATAGTGACCTCTCCAATTTTTCTACCATCTTGAACGGCCGTCATAGTTAGTAGAATTTAATTTTTCCATTCTTTTTCTTTTCCGTTTTCTGGAATTACTTTCAGAATTTTGAATTTTCCGTCTTCCAGTCTTGCGTCCGTAATTATTATTCTTTTTCCTTCATTGAAGAAATAGGTCCTTGGCCAAGAAGCATAAGCGCGGAATTTATTATAATTTTCTGCTGGGTCACCATTTAGATCTATGAGCCCGTCTTCTTTTTTTATTTTTTTGCAAAAAGTGATCTTATCTTCATCTTGTGGAACCAACTTAATTTTTTGATCTATAAAATCAGGCAAAGTTTTTATCAAAAGTTCTGCTCCGATTTTTATTAATCTCTTGCGTAACTCCGGCGTTTTCTCATTTTTGCCGATTTCAATTTTTTTTTGCGCAATAATTGACCCCGAATCCATTTTGAATTCCATTTTTTGGATGGTTACTCCTGTCTCTACGTCTCCGTTTAAAATGGCAGACTCGACAGGCGAGGCGCCTCTGTATTTAGGGAGCAGGGAATAATGGATATTTATGGACCCAAATTTAGGGAAATTTAAAACCTCTTCGGGCAGGATTTTTCCATAAGCGACGACAATACACAATTCGGGCCGGGTACTATTTTTTTCAACACGCATATCAGCCTGCTGGCTGATTGCTATGCTCGCGCCGTCGCGCTGCGCAATGTTTCTAAAAACAGTATCCGGCCCTTCTTGTGTATAAAGCACATTATTTTTTTTCGCCCAAATTTTTACCGGCGGGGGAGTTAGGATCAT
>CAYQKC010000028.1:0-5937 GCA_964418145.1 uncultured Candidatus Saccharibacteria bacterium | reverse complement strand
GTATCTCTCTGTCTCGGAAGCAAATATGGAAAAAGGAGAGATGCGCGTGGAGGCGAATATTTCCATTTCTCCCGACAAAGGAAAACTTGGCACCAAGGTTGAAGTGAAAAATTTGAATTCTTTCAAAAGCGTTGAAAAAGCGATTAAGTTTGAGCTTGAGAGAATGGAAAAGCTTTTAGAAGAAGGCAGAGGCGGAGAAATAGTGCAGGAGACTCGAGGCTGGGATGAAAGCAAGCAAAAGACTTTTTCACAGAGAAAAAAAGAATCCAGCCAGGATTACAGGTATTTTCCAGAACCGGATTTGCCCAAAATGAAACTGCATGAAGTTTTTGACTTGGAAAAAATGAAAAAAGATTTGCCTGAATTGCCGGAAGAAAAAAGAGGAAGATATAGGAACGATTTCGGCATAAAGGACGAAGATATAGAGAGCTATATCAATGAGCCCGGATTGGCAAGCTGGTTTGAAAGGGTTGCTTCTGTTTTGAAAGACAAAGAAAAGATAAGAATTGCTTCCAATTTTGTAACTTCGGATTATTTAGGGCTTCGAAAAGCGAATTCGGAAATAAAAATACCGAACGCGGAAAATTTTGCCGAGCTTACCGCTTTATTTGCGGAAGAAAAAATTTCTTCGCGCGGGGCGAAAGATATTTTAGCCAAAATAGTGTTTGATGACGAATCTCCTATGAAAATAGCCGAGAGAGAAGGCTTGCTTCAAAAAAACGATGAAGAGGAGATAAAAACTTTTATACAAAAAGTGATTTCTGAAAATCCTGACGCAGTTGCTTCATATAAGAATGGCAAGGAAAATGCTATAATGTCCTTGGTTGGAAAAGTGATCAAAGAAAGCAAAGGGAGCGCTAATCCGCAAGTAGTAATAAAAATTCTTAAAGAAGAATTAAAATAGGCGAGATGAAAAATTTACGCGAATACATAGAAGAAGCGGAAAAAAATGGCGTCGCCATCGGACATTTTAATATTTCAAACTTGGAAGGATTGCATGCTATCCAAAATGCCGTAAAGAAACTCGGCTTGCCCGCCATCGTCGGCCTCTCGGAAGGCGAAGAAAAATTCGTGGGCAGAGATGAAGTAGCCGTATTGGTAAAAATGATGCGCGAGAAAGAAGGTTTGCCGATTTTTTTGAATGCCGACCATCATTACAGCTTAGAAGGCGTGAAGGATTCCATTGATGCCGGTTTTGATGCCGTGATTTTTGACGGTGCGAAATTGCCCTTTGATGAGAATATAAAAATTACCAAAGAATGCGTCGATTATGCGAAAAGGAAAAATCCAGATTTGCTTGTAGAAGGGGAGCTCGGCTATATAGGCACCGGTTCCAATATAAAAGACGCTTTGCCGGAAGGGTTTGGCAGAGAATCAATGACTAAACCGGAGGAAGCTCGAGCTTTTGTGGAAAAAACAGGCGTAGATTTGTTCGCACCTTCCGTCGGCAATGTACACGGCATTATTAAAGGGGGGAATCCAAAGTTGGATATTGAAAGAATAAAAGAAATTAAAAAAATTTGCAGAGCGCCTCTGGTTTTGCACGGCGGATCCGGAATTTCCGACGAAGATTTTAGGAATGCGATAAAAGTTGGAATATCGGTGATCCATATAAATACCGAGATACGAGTGGCTTACAGAGAAGCGCTGGAAAAATCGCTCCAAGAAAATCCGAGTGAAATTGCGCCTTATAAACTGCTCGCCCCGGCCGTGAGACTGATGGAGGAAACTATAGAATCCCGTTTGAAGCTTTTCAATAATTTAAATTAACTTTTTATGTATTTTCAAATTTTGGAAATAATTAAAAATTTTTGGAGTTGGATATAGCTCTTTTTTGATAGAAAAAGACCGAAAGAGTTATGATTCCGGATGGAGTGAGTATTGATCTGCGTCCAATCGGAGCCTTAAATCGCTCCCGATACGGCCATTGGGAGAAAGATGCGGTTTGTTCTGGGAAAAATGGTAGTGGAGCAATAGCCGTGATGCAGGAACGAAAAAGCCGGTATGTGGCAGCGGAAAAAGTGTCCGGCTTTTCTCCCAAGGGACACAATGAGGCAATTATGAGAATGCGAAAAGACAAGAAAATACTCTCACTCACTTGCGACAATGGAATTGAAAACAAATGGCATCAAAGATTAAAAATCCCGTCGTATTTCTGCGATCCGTATTCGTCTTGGCAGAAAGGCGGAGTGGAGAACGCCAACAAAATGATCAGGCGCTATATTCCAAAGAAAACGAACCTGGCAAAAATATCTCAAGAATTCTTAAATGAAATCATTTCAAAGATCAACAACAAACCGAGAAAGATTTTAGGTTACAGCTCTGCCCTTGAAGTCGCAAGGGCAGGAGGGGTATTATTAGCAACATCAGAGTGTCCTAATTCAGGGGTGAATTAAGGTCTATATTCATGGATTAATTATAACAGAATTTGCATTTTTGGAAAATTACTGTATACTTTTTCAATATGTTTACAATCAAAGCTGAAAAGAGGGAAAAAGGCGCCGATTTGGAGGCGCTCCGAAAAGAAGGCAACGTCCCGGCTGTTTTTTACGGCGCAGGCAAGGAGAGCGTTTCTGTTTCGGTTCCTGCCATAGAATTTAAAAAAGTTTGGAGAGAGGCCGGAGAATCTTCTACTATCAAGCTTTCTGTCGGTTCAGAAAATGTAGATGTACTCATCCACGAAGTTCAGGTACATCCGGTTTCCGGCGAACCGCTCCATACAGATTTTCTCGTGATAGATATGAACAAAAAGATTAAAGTGGAAGTACCGCTTGAGTTTGTTGGAATTTCCGAGGCGGTTAAAAATGGTCTCGGTAATTTGGTGAAAGTCTTGCACGACGTTGAGATTGAAGCTTTGCCGAAAGATTTGCCTCATAATTTAAAGGTAGATATTTCCAAACTTGCTACTGAAGAGAGCCAGATGTTCGTTTCAGACATAGTTCTCCCGTCCGGAGTGGAGATGATGACTGATAGGGGAGAAGTTGTCGCTTCCATAGTTTTGCAAAAAGAAGAAAAAGAAGAAATAGTCGAGCCGGTAGATCTCTCTCAAATAGAAGTAGAAAAGAAAGGCAAGAAAGAGGAAGAAGGCGCAGAAACACCAAAAGAAGGAGAAGAAGAAAAGAAATAGAATATGTTATAATAAAAGCTATGCTGAAAAAGATTTCTATAGTTTTTGTTTTTGTCCCTTTTTTGTATATTTTTTTGCTATTTAAAGTGGAGAAAGCGGATGCAATTTTTAATTGTATGACCTTAAACAGCAATTCTTCGCAGACGGATAAAGCTTATTGCCAAAACGAACTCAACCAAATAGAAGCCCAATTAGCGGATCTCCTCCAAAAACAAGCGGAACAACAAAAGCAAACCGGTACTTTGAAAGGCGACATCAATTATTTAACCAGCCAGATCAACGCCCTGAAGGCAAAAATAAAAGCCAGAACTTTGAAAATATCTCAATTGAAAGTAGATATTAAGGACAAGTCCAACCAGATAGAAACACTCTCGGAAAAGATAAATCGCGAACGCGAATCGCTGGCTCAGCTCTTACGTAATACCAATGATTTTGACAATCGTGATTTTATTTATTTGATTTTTTCAGACCAGAGCATCTCTGATTTTTATGGGGATTTAGAATCTTATACTTCAATCAAAAAGGCTATCAAAAGTTCCGTTGACCAAATTCAAGGATTGAAGAGTAAGACAGAAGTTCAAAAGAATGATTTGCAGAAAAAGCAAGACGCCGAAACAGACGCTAAGGCCGAACTTGAAAGCGCACAGAAAAAAGTAGTCCAATCTGAAACGGAAAAGAAACAGCTTTTGGTTATCAGTAAACAAAAAGAAAGCGAGTATAAAAAATTGGCTGATGAGAAAAAAGCTCGGGCAAACAAGATTAGAAGCGCTCTATTTGCCTTGGCGGGCATTTCCGAAAAAATAGAATTCGGAACCGCTCTAAGATATGCCAATGAGGCAAAATCAAAAACCGGCATAGATCCGGCATTCCTCCTCGCCATTCTCACGCAGGAAAGCAATCTTGGCGCGAACGTAGGGAAATGTTATTTGACGGATATAAGTGGTCCACAAGCTGGTTATGGGATAAGTGTTTCTACCAACAAAACCTGGACAAATCTTATGAAGCCGGACAGAGATTTGCCTCCTTTTTTGGAAATTACCGGGAAACTTGGAATTGACCCGCTTAAAACTTTCGTTTCTTGCCCGATAACCAGCGCCGGTGGATACGGCGGGGCGATGGGTCCGGCGCAGTTTATACCATCTACCTGGAAACTTTTTGAAGATCGTTTGGCAACTTTACTCGGCTATGAAGCAAATCCTTGGGCGCCAAAAGATGCTTTTATGGCATCAGCCTTATATCTTGCAGATCTAGGTGCTGTGGGTACGAATACTAGTACACAAAACAGAGCGGCTTGCAAATATTACGGATCAGGCGGATCTTCGTGTTCTTATGGCCGAAGCGTACAGAAATTAAAGTCTCAGATACAGTCTAATATAGATTTATTGCAATAGACTTGCTCTGCGCCGAGCTTGTTCTGGCGCCGGAATTGCTTTCAAGCTAGATTTATGTTAATCTCATAGAATCATGAATCCCGTACCAAATTAAAAAATCGGACGGGAAAAATTAAAATTATAAATTAGAAAAATTTCGTACGGGATGAAAAAAGATATACATCCAAAATTCAATTTGAAATCAAAAGCCGTTTGCGCTTGCGGGGCGGTTTTTGAAGTCGGTTCCACTATGTCGGAAATCAATATGGAAATTTGCAGTCAGTGCCATCCTTTTTATACCGGGAATGAAAAAGTTATGGATACTGCCGGACGCGTGGAACGCTTCAATAAGCGTAAGGCGGCTTCTCTGAAAGTCAAGGCAAAAAATAAACTTGATGAATCTTAATGAATTAAAAAAGAATTGCAAGACAAGCTATTTAGCAGGTATTTTGGAGCGCTTGAATATGGAGGAGGGAGAAGTGCGGGAAATGATGAAAGGGGACGATGATCTACATGATCTGGCATTCAAAGAATTGAAATCCATTCAAGTGGAGCGCGAAGCGGTAGAAAAACAAATTGAAGATATTTTGAATAAAGAAAAAGAGGAAGAAGAGCTCCTAAATGAAATAGCGCTTGAAGTCCGCGCCGGCGCCGGCGGAGATGAAGCTTCGATTTTTGCTTGGGAACTCGCACATATGTATGAAAAATTTTCTGAATCCAAGGGTTGGAACTGGAAAGTAAACTATGAATCGAAAAACGAAGTAGGGGGATATAAAGAAGCCAGTTTTGAAATCAAAGGCAAAGACGTTTACCGCCTTTTGCGCTATGAAACCGGTGTACATAGAGTACAAAGAGTTCCGGCTACGGAGAAAAATGGGCGGGTGCACACTTCTACCGCTTCGGTGGCTATTTTACCTATCCGGAAAAAAGTTAATTTTGTCATCAATCCGGCCGATATTGAAATGGAATATTCGCGCTCCGGAGGAAAGGGCGGACAGAATGTAAATAAGGTTGAAACAGCCGTACGATTAGTACATAAATCGACTGGTATTGACGTACGCTCTACCAACGAGCGGAGCCAACTGGCAAACAGGGAAAAAGCAATGATGATTTTGACCGCCAAACTCCAGCAATTGGAAGAAGAAAAAGAAGCGGCTAAATACTCCGGCGAGCGGAAAGCGCAGATAGGCACCGGAGACCGATCTGAAAAAATCCGCACCTATAATTTTCCCCAAGACCGCGTGACCGATCACCGCCTAAAGAAATCTTGGCACAACCTGCCTAAAATAATGGAGGGGAGCTTGAACGATATCCTCTCCGCCTTGGAATCAGGCGAAGAGGGAACGGAAGAGGAATAAAAAATAAAATTTTATTACTACAGAGGGGCCGTAATCTAATCAATACCTTGGAAACACTTTGAATTTAAAACTTGTAAAGGCG
>CAYQKC010000027.1:0-7216 GCA_964418145.1 uncultured Candidatus Saccharibacteria bacterium | reverse complement strand
ACTTTGTATTTACCAGGATCACTCTCATCCATTGCTTGATAAAACAAGAGCCATCCGGCTGCAGTTTTGATTGGCGGCGCTCCAGCTCCTCTTAACCAATTATCCCAGCAATTTTTCTTTCGAAAACCGCAGTCGTAATAACTCTCTATAAATTCTCCTTCTTCAAATTCAAGCGTATCGCGAAAGGCAATGGCTATTTTAGGACAAATGCTGTGCAAAATAGCATAGCGACCGTTTATCTTTTCTGGGAAAATAACCCAATTTTTGTGAAATTCACCCAGCTTAGAAATCAATTTTGGCGATCTCCATTTCCAATTTTTATTTAAAAGATCTGCGATTTTAATTGAAGTCAAAGCAACTCCCAAACCGTTATCACAGGCGGTATAAGTCATATATAAAACATCTTCATCATTAACTTGGACAATACGCGGATCTTCGGCACCACCGAAACTACCGCCTGAAAAATAAGAAAAAATATTAAAAGATGAATTGTTTAGTTTGTGTTCATAAACCGGATAAGGAAGTCGCTCATTGACACAAAATCCATTTTTCGAGGCTGCATAACCAAAACGGGAAATACCGTCTTCGCCAATCGCGCGGTAAAGAAAGTGAATTTTGTCGTTAAGTAAAATAACGCCGGGATTGAAAGTCTGCCACGCCTCCCAACCGTTTTCCTGATTCGGTAAAATTATCGGATTTCTCCTGAACTTTACTAGCTCAGAGTCAACTTTTTTCTTCCGCTTAGATACCGCCCGCTTTTTGCTTTTCAACACCTTTTTAGGTTTTATTGCTTTTTTTATGTTCATTATTTTAATTTTATATTTTTTTTTGATCTTTACGCTACTTTCGCCGTGTATTTTTAATTCCGTTAATTTTTTTATAACCGCAAAGAAAATCCGCCTTAATCGCATTTAGAACTGCTCATATCTTCATTTTTTACGAAGACATGAGAAATAGAAAAGACGACAATGAGCGATAGAATGAGAACCCAAATGGCCCCAAGATAGACATCAAGCCCGATACTGTTAGGTTTTAGCAAGGCACCAACAACAAAGAAACCAGTTATGAGAAGTGATATGATGATTGAATTTATTATTTTCATGGTAAAAATATTATATTATATTATTTTTGGTCGCCATCTTTTAAGTCGGAGTGTATTCAGAGTTACCGAAACAGAACTCAAGGCCATAAATAGCGCGGCAAGTGCCGGACTTACCAGAAGTTTAAGACCTGGGTAAAAAATACCAGCAGCGATTGGAATACCAAGCGTGTTATAAACAAAAGCCCAAAAGAGATTCTCCTTGATTTTTCTCATTGTCGCTTTACTCAAATCAAAAGCGTGGATAACATCACGAAGATCATCTTTTATCAAAACTATCTGTCCGGCTTCCTTGGCGATATCGGAACCAGAACCGATAGCAATTCCGGCGTCGGCCTGTGTCAAAGCTGGCGCGTCGTTGATACCATCGCCAACCATAGCGACCTTTTTACCATCCTTTTGGAGTTTTTTGATTTCATCCGCTTTGTGTTCAGGAAGAACTTCTGCCAAAAATTCGGAGATGCCGACTTTTTCCGCAATAGCCCGCGCGGTTCTCGGATTGTCTCCAGTGAGCATAATGACACGCATACCCAGTTCTTTTAATTTTTTTACTGCTTGTGCTGAATTCTCTTTAAGCGTATCAGCCACACCTATAAAACCTTTCATTATTCCATCAACCGCGAGCAACATTACCGTTTTGCCATCTTCTTCCAGTTTTTCCACTTCTTTCAGACCGGTTTCAGCAATAAAGACATTCTTGTCTTTCATCAATCTTCGATTGCCGAAATAAATTCGCTTTGCACCAATCTGAGTTTCAATACCATGACCAGGAATCGCTTTGAAATCAGAGATGGTCTCCAATAACAACTTTCTTTCCTCTGCCGCTTTAACGATTGCCTCGCCTAACGGATGCTCCGATCCTTTTTCAGCCGAGGCGGCCAATCGCAAAATTTCCGTTTCTGTCAAGTCTGAAACGCTCCGAATATCGGTAAGAGACGGACTGCCTTTGGTAAGCGTGCCGGTTTTATCAAGAACGATTGTATCGATCTTTGATGCTCGTTCCAGTGCGTCTCCGCCGCGAATTAAAATTCCGTTATCCGCGCCGTTTGCTGTGCCGGCCATAATAGCACTAGGCGTTGCGAGACCTACGGCGCATGGACAAGAAATTATAAGAACCGTGATACTTAGTAGAACAGCAAAAATAGAAACGGGGACTGATGATAACACAATACTGGAAAGCAAAAATTTGCTTCCGGCGGTGAAAAAATAATCGTAGCCGACAAAAAACCAGAATAGAAACACAGCAAGAGCAAAGATATGGACAATAAGGATAAAATTTGCCGATACTTTGTCCGCCAATTTTTGAATTTTCGGCTTGGCCAGTTGGGCTTCCTCAATGAAGGCTATAATTTGAGAAAGCATTGTATCTTTTCCAATTTTTACCGCCTCAAGTTTTATTAAACCGCTTTTGTTGATAGTGGCGCCAATAACGGAGTCGCCGGTTTTCTTATCAACAGGAACGCTTTCGCCGGTAATCATTGATTCATCAATGGCAGAATACCCTTCGCGGATAACACCATCAATTGGAATTTTTTCACCCGGCTTGACTACTACAAGGTCGCCGACTGTGATGGAATCAATGGGAATGATTTCTTCTTTTCCGTTTCTTATCACTCTGGCATTTTTCACCTTGAGCCCCATTAATTTTTTAATGGCTTCCGAAGCTCTTCCTCGCGTTAAGGCTTCCAAATATCGCCCTAAAACCAAAAAAGCAATAAGAAGCGCGGCTGTCTCAAAAAACGTCACTTTCGGACCGCCGAATCCGGCTTCGGGGAAAAGAGTGTTTACAACCCCTAAAATATAGGCAGCGCCGGTTCCAGTGGCAACCAGAAGGTTCATATCTGTGAAGCCGTGCTTTAACCCTCGCCATGTGCCGCGGAAAAATTGCCAACCCGGACCGAACATTAAAGGAGTTGTCAAGAGCCACAGGAAATAACTGTTAGAAAAAAACTCCGGAACAAATGCATCCAAACCTAAATATTCCCGGAAAGTGCCCAGCATTACCGGTATGGCGATTAACCATGAGATTATTGTATAATTTTTTTGGCGTCTTACTTCTTCGCGATGAACTTTGGCTTCTTTGTCAACCGCTGATTCTTCTGCTTCGGCAAAAGCTTTGTAGCCAAGCTGACTGGTTATTTTTTGAGCCAGCTCCGTGCTTGTAGTAACGCTCGCGTCAATTTCAACAAATGCTTTTTCCAACGAGAAACTAACCTCTGACGACTTTACGCCGGGAAGTGTTTTAACGAATTTCTCGATGTTTCGTGCGCAACTTACACAAGTCATTCCTTCAATATTAATTTGTACTTTTTGAGTCATAATTAGTTCAAATTGATTCTATATACTTTACTTTTTAATATTATTACTATCTATTCAAAGTCCACGAGAATGAACGCTCCACACCGCCAATGTTTTTTATCTGGAGCGTAAGATATTGCGGATAAGGGATAATCGATGCAAAAGAGAGAACCCCTTCTCGATGATGCCCGCCCGGAGAGCCTTCCCATTTGACGGGCTTGTATTCTTTGCCGTCATCGCCGATTAAAACTGCTGATTGGGTCAAGTCCTCTCCAAGCTCGACTGAATGTGTATTCATACTGACGTTAAATTTCCATTCCGTAGATTCTCTGCCGAGATCAAACGGTGTAACCACTATGTTCACACTCGCCTGATTGTCAGTTTTCGTTTCCCATTTTTGTGTTGCGCTACTTTGTTCAGTCTGATTTCTTGTCGGCGTATTTTGCACAGCCGGCTTGCGGTAGAAAATCAGGAAACCAATTATAAAAATAGCTGCTAATAAAATTACTGTTGTCGTTTTTTTCATATATGTTTCTTGAATTTAACGATTTTATTGCTGATAAAAGCAATGCCAAAAATATTGAAAGCGAGTCCGATCCAAAAAATCTGAACTTGATATACGGCGATGAGAGACAAGCCACTGGCAATACCGAGTATCGGCACAATATTTGCCAGATAATGTGCACAGCAAGAAATCATCGCAAGTGTGGAGGTTGTTCCCGTAACGGCAACCGTTTTACCCATGTTGTTGTTTTCGACTAGCCGCTTCAGATAGGAATACAAGCCGATCTGAATACCGAATCCGAGAGCGAGACTGCTCAGAAAATACCAGTATCTTTGGAACTGGGACAGAGCAAATTTGAATCCGGATATCGCAGAGACGATCGCAAAATACAAAAAGAGAAGCGATGTGACTGCCGCCAATGCTTTAATTAAAATTTTTGCTTTCTGATTTGTATTCATGATTGTTTAGTCCGCGTAATCGGTGGGATTTGCTATGAACTGCTTTTGGCAATGTTCCGAGCAGAAGTAATAACTTTTACCGTCGTACTCAGCTCTAAAAAGATTGCTTGATGCCTCCATGCCACAGACCGGGTCTGTGCGGCCAGTTTTCTTCGGTTTGACATTGAAGCCCAATCTGCTCAATTTTTTTATCAGTGATTTGATCTTGTTCTCCATATGATTTGTGCGGTTTGGTTAATGTCTACGCCCCCGCATTATAAATAAGTGCATAACAAGACATCCTCCCGGTAATATAATTTGTTATTTATTTGATAATGCGTAAAGATCGACCAATTCTTTTATGGCTTTATTTTCTTGTTTCTTGTCCATAAGCATATGCTTCACATGTCCACGAAGGTGGTTTTCTAATAGTATGCGGTCAAGACTTTTTAGAGACAGTTGTATTGCTCTTGACTGGGTTATGAGATCAATACAGTATTTTTCCGACTCTATGGCTTTAATCAAGCCGTTAATTTGACCTTTAATGATTTTTGCACGATGCACAGATTTGTGTTTAAGTTTTTGATCCAACATAAGCTATCAATAAATAATAAATTAATTTTAATCTCGGCTTGTATACATACTATATACCCCTTATAGGGTATAGTCAAGGGTAAGTGTGGATAAGTCTCAAAAATGTCGTCATATCGCGAAGGGGCACAATTTATTCAAATTCTTTGAGCGCTAGTCCGAGCGCTGCGGCAAATTTCAAAGATTCCTCAAGGGTCATTTCCGGTATTTTTTCGTTTATAGAGAAGATATTTTGCCAAACATTGGCCAACTCCGTCTTTGTTTTTAATATTGAAGAAATATAGCCTGGATATTTTGCCAAATCTTCAGCATCTCCGCACAAAATTACTTTCTCTATCAATTTACGTTCACCGAGCTCTTTCTTACGGGTATGCCAGGCGATAAAATGCTTCATTATCTCGTCGCCAATTTCAGAAAGATCGGATTTTCTCGCATCAAGCATAGTCATATAGAAAATATTTTCCCTTGCAGCGACCAGGAATAAAATTTTCCAGGACTCGAAGTTGAGAATTATGTGTATCTCGTTATCTCCTTTCTTTAGGACAGCGCGGGCGATAGACTCGGCTTTATGTTTCAGTGAAATGGGCATATGAACTGATTTTATTTTATGCTTTTTGATAAAATTTTGAAAAAAATCATTCAATTTATCCGGACTTTTTACTTCACCTTCTTTGACTAAACCGGATGGAATCTCCGCTTCGCCAAAACGGATGACTCGCAAGTTGTCCTTGTCGCCCCCGAGTTCCACATACCTTATGAATGCATCTCCGATATCCAAACCGACAGATTTTTTCTTAAAAAAATTACGAAACATCACGGATATTATACTCCGCTTCCGTAATTTTTAAAAGTTTTAGGTGGTTATTTTGCGCGCGCTCCGGCAGGAATGCTTGCATTTGGTTCAAGCAATGAAAAATTATCATCACTGGTCAAAATCGCCAAAATCATGCCTTGGCTTAGAAGCCCACGGATAACTCTCGGTTCCAGATTTGCCACAAACATACATCTCTTGCCGGCAAGTACTCCGCAATCCGGAAAATACGGTGCGATACCGGAGATAATCTGCCTTGGTTTTTCTTCGCCTATATTTACAGAAAGCTTGAGTAATTTATCGGTATCCGGCACTTTTTCGGCAGATAATATTTCTCCGACCACTATATCCACCTTTTTAAATTCTTCGTAATTTATCATAATTATTTGCTTTTAATTTTATCTAAATATCTCTGCAGTATCAAGGCGGCCGCTTTGGCATCATCTTTTTTCTCAAATATTTTTTTTGTTTTTCTGGCATTATTTTTTTCTTTGCCTTCCCTTTCTGCTGATTCAAAAGAAGTAAAAAACTCCGCCTGTTTCTCGACTGACAATGAAAATTTTTCTTGCAGTGCGGAGATAAAATCATTTATTTCTCTGGCAATCGAGTTGGGTGCGCCCTTTTGATCTTTTGAATTGCCTATCACTATTTTTGAAATCCGATTTTCTTTCAAGGTTTTTGCAATTTCATCAAGTGTCTTTTTATTATTTTTTAAAACCTTGCCTGGGAATGCCAAAATACAATTTTCATCCGAAATGGCAAGTCCAATTCTCTTTTTCCCATAATCAACGCCCAACAATTTGCTCATAAAATGATACTAGCATAAAAAACAAATTTCTGGTATAATTTATGTATTATGAATCAATTAAATCCGTTTTCCATAAATAATTGGGTAATAATACCCCTTATGATCTGGGTTTTGTTTTGGAAGGGTTTCGCTCTTTGGACAGCAGCCAAGAGAGACAACAAGAAATGGTTTGTCGCTCTTATCATCATAAACACTGTCGGCATTCTGGAAATAATTTACCTTTTCTTTTATGCCAAGAAGAAGTGGGTGGATGTAAAAGCGCTTTTTGTAAAAAGCTCTCCGAAGATCGGAAACGATGGAACTTCAGACGATTCAGAAAAAAGTATTAAAAGTTTTTAGCAAGGAGAGGTGTCGGAGCGGTCTAACGAGACAGTCTTGAAAACTGTTAGGTCTGAAAGGGCCTCGCGAGTTCGAATCTCGCCCTCTCCGCCAATTTACAATTTCAGCGTTTTCGGAAGAGATTGCCTCGCGGCTTCGCCGCTCGGCAGGCGCGCAAAGCGCGCCAGAGCCCGATTTTGCGAGGATTTGCCACGCTCCGCGTGGCCAAAAGGAAACGGCCTGATTTTGAATTTGGAAGTTCGAACCAATCTTTTTTAGAAAATCCCGAATCTCTTCGGGATTTTCTTGTTGAGCGCATTTTTCGGCTTGGTTGGCTTCTTTTATGAAG
>CAYQKC010000026.1:0-7869 GCA_964418145.1 uncultured Candidatus Saccharibacteria bacterium | reverse complement strand
GTGTTAGTTCTCCTTTAGCTATTAAGTCTGCTATTTGCTTTTCAAATTTTGCTTTTCTTACCATAACACTTTCTCCATAAGCATTTATCCCTAAATTTTTACTACAACTACTTTTAGAACCAGCAAAATATTTACAGGCTGCCTCCTTTGGATTTGAAATACCTCCATCGTCTTTGAGTTTTAGTGCTTCCATAAGCAATGCACCTTTTGTATCCCAAGCGCTTGGCTGCTGTCCTAAAATTGCCGCTGCTGCATCTCTATATTGTTTCCAGGTTGATGGTAAAAATTGAGTATAACCTATTGCTCCCCCATGAGAACTTGCCCCACCACTACAGGATACGTTGACAGTTTTCCAACTACTACCCACTACTTCTTTTAGTGCTTGTTTTTCTAAATCAGTCATGTTTGCTTTTGCATCTTCTGCCTTACACCCCCCAGTATTTGATCCGCTGCTAGTTTCTTGATCAAAAACAGCTAAAATTAAACCTATAGACACCCCTGTTTTATCTGAAGCGAATTTTGCTGCTGGATATGCTTCCTTTTTAAAATTTATGGTTACAGGTTCTCCATTATAAGTTAAACCACCAGACAATTGGAAATCACTTATTGTTATCTTCGCCTTCGGCAGTTTAAAGCACAATTGCAGTAATTGCGGATTTATTGTATTTAAGAGCGCATAGGCGCCTAGGGCGATCACGAGGCCTAAAATGGCGTGCGTGACTCTCTCCTTGCCTTCTTCCTTGCCGGAAATGAGTTCACTCGTCATATACTCTATGCCCCCGAGCACGATCATGAGCATGGCGAGTACCGCCGAGAAGCCGATGACAAGCTTAATCACGATATTTAAATAGTTGCCGAAAGGGCATGGATTTGTAGAAGAGGCGGCAGTGTCGATGGTTTTATCAAATCCCGGCAGCGGCGCAAGTGGTGTATAGGTCGTGTCGGGTTTAACCTTTAAGATAGTTATTATATTTCCTTTATCATCTACACAAGCTGTTCCATCACTATTCAATTTTGATGGAGGAGTAGTATTAGTACATTGTGTATTTGTGGTAGTAACTGTGGTTGTTGAATATGGATTTTTTACTACTATATCAATACCTTGGACTGTTATGTTTGTTGGGTTGTTGTTTGCGTAATCGTTTTTATTTGCGTAAAAATTAGCATTAATATGGAAAGTTTTTTCTCCTTCAAATGCACCGGATGTTACACTAAAGTTAACACTACAAGATTCCGGTTGGCTTACATATTGAATTGCAGGAATTTCACATGTTTTTTGAGAAAATCCATAGGTACTTTCTGCATCAGCAGTAAAAAATGAAATTATTTGTCCGCCATTCATAGCGGCCACAGTAGCCGTGATGGTAGTTGTTTCCCCAAATTTTATCGATGTTGGGTTGGCAGATAGTTTGACTGTTGTTTGCAGGTTTGGAGTTTGAGCAAAAACAAATAAAACTGGCAAAAAGGTTGCGAGTATTAAAATTAAAATTTTTATTTTATAATTTATTTTCATTTTATTTTAATAATTTTTTGGAATTTCCGTTTTTTAAAAAATTTTGTTTTGTGACGACGGTGTGCCCGAGTTTTTTCTCTAATTTTCTGCGTGCGCCACCAGCGATACTACCTCCTGCCACGGCATCAGATTTTAATTTTTGAACACCTTTTGAATTTTCTTTTTTATGTATTTCCGTTGTGGCAGTTTCGGCCAGCATATTTAATACAAGTTCAAGATTGGTCATATTATCTCTTAGATTTTGTTTTTTTAATCCCTTTAAATTTTTATATTCCTTGGTGGTTAGGCCAGCCCAAGCTTTTGAAATTTCATTTGTCAAAATGGCAAATTCAACACCCTCTTTTGCCCCGCGGCTTTTCCATTCGTCAGTTAATGATTTACGAATTTCCATACTCTTCAATCTTTGATTTATCCAGTTTTGGCTGTACCCTTTTTGTAGGTATGTCTTTAGGGCACGATTTATAGATAATTCTGGATCTGCTGTTTCCTCTAATCTTTCATAACCAACTTGTGCTAACCAAAGCTTAAATGGTTCAGCTTTTGGAGAAGGGATAGACTGAATCAAACGAAGTACTGCTTCCGTATCAGCCACATCAGTTGTTCTACTTTTTCCGTCTTCTGCTGTCATTTTTAACTGTCCGATTTTTTCGGACAGTTTACTTCCCTCACCTTTAAGTTTCCTTTTTAAATCACCCCAATATTTACGAGGTCTGTTCGTCTCGGTTAATGCTTCGATTATATCGATAACGGAAAAATACCATTCTTCTTTTTCAGAATCCCAGTGTCTGCGGATTTCTTTGTTTTCAAAAATTACTATTTTGTTTTGTTCTTTTTTTCTTTGCATTTACTTTTTTTATTCTTATTTTTACTCTAAAAACTCACATTTAATTGTCTGCTAATGCTTTGGAAAAGGGTTGCGGTGTTTTCCACTAAAAGTTTTATCACTGAATTTCCGGTCTGCCCGTCCTCTGGCTTGACTGCCAAGATATTTTTTGGGTCCGGGGTCGCTACCTTCTGCCCATTTATGGACCAAGTGAAGGCGAGATCAGGAGAGCTTAAATCATTCGGCGTAAAGAAATACGGTTCTGCATCTATTGTGGTTCCGCTTTTATCTATTTGGAATCCGTTATAAAGTGCATTTTGCCAAAGTATGCCCAAAGATGGATCATTTTTATAAAAAACTATTTTCGGAGCGTAGGTTTGCAAATTTATTTTTCCGGAAGCATTGGTCCCGCCGGTGATGTCAGACACTTTTACTTCTACGGTATTGCCCCTGTCCAAATAACTGTTTGAAAAAATGAAATAATTTTTGCCCCAGCCGGACGAATCTGATTGCACGGTACCGTCCAGCCTCCAAGCATAAGAGAGATTGTTCGGATTTACTTTTTGCCCCATACTGAACAAATTCGGCATAGCTACGACTTTAAATTTTCCTTGGTTTGGCGCCAAGGCCTTGCCTTTGTAACAAGGCGGAGTATAAGCATCGTCCGCTTCCCAGAGCAAATCCATGTCCGCGATGTTTAGGGTTGTCCTCTTTGTCAGGCTTTGCCCGTCTACCGTATCAACGGTGGCGGATAACGAAAGGCTGTCTCCGGCGCCTCCGGTTTTAAAAGAATAAGATTTTTTGCCGATTCCGGAAATCACGGTTTGCTCGTTTATGGTCCAGGAGATATTCGCTTTATTAAGGTCGGTAACATAACTGCTTAATATGGCGGTGACGTTTTGATTAGCTCCGGGGTATTCCGGGGAAAGGGTGAGGACTACATCGGTGTCGCGCACTTGGGCGTGCAGAATGGAGACAGACGCCAAGAAAAAGAGTGTGGATATAAAAATGAAGCTCTTTTTAAACATTTTTTTCACTGTATTATTTTACCACTTTTATTGTTCCGGTTCCAATCTCCCCATTTCTTCTTTTGCTTTTTTAATGGAAAGTATCTGCGAAGGGTCGGAGGTTATTATCTGGTCTTCCGTATAGGAGGCTATGATCTTTATGGCCACGTGTTTCAGCCCGGCGAAGAATATGCCTTCTCCGATGCCGGACTCGAGCAGGAGATATTTCTCTTCGTCCGTCAGGTTGAAAGTCTTTTGGAGCACGTCTATGGTAGTCGGCGATTGTTTGAGCAAAAGCTGTATGGAAGAGTTGGTAACGATAGGTATGCCATAAGGCGACTTCATAAAATCCGCCACGTCTTGGGTTATGGTTGAGAGTCCCAGATAATATTTTCTGCCTCGCTTGGCGATGGAATAAAGGAAGGAGGCTGTGTCTTCGGATTTCATCATCCACCAGGCTTCATCCACTATGAGCAGGCGCTTTTTTAGGTTTTTCCTGACCGTGATCCAGATATAATGCATCACTATGTACATCGCTACCGGTTTCAGCTCGTCTTCCATATCGCGGACAGAGAACACGACGAATTTTTTGTTGATATCCACATTGGAAGGCCTGTTTAAGAAGGAGGACCATGAACCCTTCGTATATTTTACCAGCCTCTGCAAGATAGAGTCGGCGCCCTCCATTCCGGAGAGGACCATCTCAAAGTCGGAGAGAAGCGGAGGCTCTGTATTTGTAAAATCCGATTCCGGGGTTATGTCTTTTAAAGCGTAAGTCTCGGAAATCGCCCGGTCCACGATGGAATCTTCTTCCGGAGTAAGGCCGCCCAGCATAAGCCTGAAGAGACCCACCAAGTTGATGATGTTTGAGCGCAAGACATCTTCAGCGGATTCATCCTCGCGCGGTGTAGGCAAGTCAAACGGGTTGATGTGGTGGTCGGAAGAAAGAGAGATATTAAAATATCTCCCGCCTACCGCTTCAGCCAGGTATTCGTATTCCCTTTCCGGATCAATAACGATCACGTCGGTATCAAACATGAGGGATCGTATGATCTCAAGCTTGGTGGCGTAGCTCTTGCCGGAGCCGGATTTGGCAAAAGTGACCGAATTGTAGTTCTCCAGCGAAAATCTATCAAAGATAATCAAGCTGGAATTATGCCTGTTTACCCCGTAGAGTATGCCTTTTTCGGAAGTAAGGTCGAAAGAAATAAAAGGGAAAATGCTTGAGAGAGGGTCGGAATTGAGTTTCTGATGCACATTGAGCAGGTCGTTGCCGATCGGCATGACGCTCTTGAATCCGTCTTCCTGCTGGAAAAGCGCCGGCTTGATGTAAATTAATTTTGATTCAAGTATAGATTTGATCTCGTTTTCCACCTTAAAGAGCTCCATTTCATTGTCCGCATATACGGTAATATATATGGAAACATCAAACATCTTTTGCTGAGCTTGTATTAAATTATCTCGTAGCCCTTCCAAGTCTTGATAGGCAGTATCGAGCATCGGATCGCGGACCATGCCTCTCCTCTCCCTGACGCTTATTTGGCTTTGCACTTCGGCTACTTTCTTTTGGAATTGGCGCAAAGCGAGCGAAGTATCCACCGGGTGTATAAAAATACTCACGTCAAACACTTTATCCAAATTGATTATCGGCGAGAACCAATTGTCCGAGAGGAAGCGGGGAAAAGAAATTATAAAAAAAGTGCGGGCGATTTTATCTCCCAAATTTATGGATTTTGATTCTATGCGGAGCGCCGATGGGGCGATGATATCCTGAAGCTCAAGCTTGGCGGATTCATATATCTCCTCAGGCAAGACCGGCATCACTGAGGCTTTGATCCTCTCCGCTTCGTCTATCTTTTTTGTTTTTCCGAAAAGTTTGTCTAAAAAGGACATAAAATTATTGGTTGTTAATTTCTATTTTGCTTTCCAGCTCTCCGGGGTTGAACACTTTATAAAAGACTTCCACCACTTCTTCGGTGCCGAGCTGCGCCGAATTTATCCCGCACCTTGAAAGCCCTTGTTGTATGACGCTGACGCGCTCTTCAAGCTGGGACCTCTTTTCTTCAAAATCCAGCTTCTGCTCCATTTCCTTTTGTTTCTCACTTTTTCTCCTGGAAAATAATTTTCCTAAAAAACCGGATTCCGGTACCAAGCCCTTGTGCGTATAAGGCACTATCACAAAAAAGTTTTTGGTCATAATGCTGACCGAATCAGTGAAGTTTTTAATAAATTCAATATACTCTTTTGTCTGAAGTTTGAGCAGGGGTTCCGTCTGCACTTTCATTCTGTTCTCAAGCAAAAGGAGGTATGGGCGTATATCGAGCCTCCTCGATTGGACCGAAATCTGAATTGAAAAATCAAGCGTGTTTAAAAAATTTTGGAATTGCAGTATGGTTGCCTTTTGCTCCTCATCCGACTTAAGAGAAAGGTTTATGGAATTGGCTAAAATTATGGCCCGCATATCGCCATCTTTTAAAACCACTATTCCGTCTCGGACTTCTTTTATTGGGACGAACTCTTGAGTTGCTTTTGCGTTTAACGCCATTTATATATTTCTATTTTTGGAGTCCAGTACATCCAAACTCCAAGCCAAGTCTTTTAATTTTTCTCCGCTTAATCGTACCCCGCTTCTCGTCATAGTTTCTTCTTTTGCTTTTTCCGGCTCCGCATTTTTGTTCGCAATCTTTTTGTCACTGTGTTCTTTCCAGATGTAAAGCCTGCTTTGCACCAAGAATCTGAATCCCGCTTCAAGCATTTCGATAAAAGGTTTGCCGTTCGGGCGGTAAAAAGTGAGGGAAAGGGACAGTCCGGCGATGAGGATGATGGGTATGGCGCCGAGCCAGATGCCCAGAAGCTGGTATAAGACATAGCAAAGCCCTGCTCCGCCGACCAGGTAGACGAATTGCTTAAAGGTAAAAGGGCCGAAAATCTTGTCTTCTATTTCCAAAAATTGCGGTACCTTGAATTGCATAAATAGGCTTTAGGCACTAGGCTTTAGGCTCTAGTTGTATAATTAATTTATTTAACATTTTCATAACTTCCCCTAATAAGGATTCTGCTTTATTATAGTCTAATTTTGCCGTTTTTGGTAATTTTTTAGATATCAAGAGTTGGGTTTCGAGCTCTGCGCCAGAAGCAAAAGCTATTAATAAGAATCTTTTAAATTCAATATTCCCGCCTCGCATTTTTCCTTCTGCTATGTTTGATGGGATAGAAACTGTTGCCCTTTGTATTTGGGAAGTTAAACCAAAAATTTCTTCCTTGGGAAATTTTTCAGTAAGTCTATAAACAGCAACCACAAGCTCTATGGATTTTTGCCAAACTATAAGATCTTTATATGTTGTCATTGTTTTGCTAGCGCCTAGTGCCTAAAGCCTAATGCCTACTGAATCGTTTCCCGGTATGGATCAACCGCCGGTTTTTCGGCAGGCATTTCAGCTGACTTGGAAAGATTGCCCAAGGTATGCTCGGTTTCCACCTTTGGCATCTTAAAGGAGCTGGAAAGTTTTTGCATGAGTATCGAATGCATATCGGCAGTCTCGCTTTTTGTTTCTTTTTTCACTTCTTCTTTTCCTTTGCTTTCCTTTATTTCCTCTTCTGTTGGTGCTTCAAGCTCCGGAGTTTTTTCAAGTTCTTCCACGCTTTTAATTTCTTCTTTGTTTTTTATGCCTATATCATCAATATTATTGAGATCAATTTGATTTTCCTCATTTTCGGCCTCTTTCATTTCTACATAAGACGGCATTCTTTCTTTTCGCACTTCTACTAATATTTTTTCATTTATTTCTCCTATAAGTTTTTCCAATTTGTCTTTTTCCAAGTTTAGACCCCCTAGAGATTCGGCAAATTTATAAGATGGCATTTCTCCGTTCATCAAACCACTTATTGAATTGCTTAATATGTCCATCTGAGCCACCGTTAATCCATTTTCTTGCGAAATTTTATACAGCTCGTCGTCATAATCAAACCCTGCCTCGTTTTTTGTTTCACTTGATTCTTCTTCCGGCTGATTATTGTTCTCATATGCCTGTATTAATTGCGGGCGGATGTCTTTTAATATAAGGTCGTCTATTTTTACTACCATTTCATCCAAAGAATATTTCGGAATTTTTATCTCCGTTGTCAGGTTTTTCTCGTATTCATTTAGACCTATTATTCCCAAAAGCACGAGCATTGTTTCAGTTCCCAGGGTTTGTATTTGGTCCTCATTTAGTTTGTATTTTTCTGAAATTTCTCGCAGGGTTTCAAGCCATGTCATATCGGAAAAAACCTTCTGCGCTTCCGGTGCCAGCCTTGAATAATATAATGCTATTTTTTCTTGTAATTCTTGTTGGTTCATTTTTTATATTTATAACTTTATGAACTTTTTACTTATATTAATGAGCCGGAGGATGTCCACCGCCTGCATCATGTCCATGGTCGCCTCCGCCTGCCGGAGGGTGAGCACCTCCATCTCCATGTCCACCACCATGGTCATCTTTGTGTCCTCCGCCGTGATGAGTTTCTTTTTGAACCTTACCTAACCC
>CAYQKC010000025.1:0-9391 GCA_964418145.1 uncultured Candidatus Saccharibacteria bacterium | reverse complement strand
GTATAGAAGCGGTTTCCTTTCAAATATATTTACCTGGGGCACTTTTATCATTATGGGTCTTGCTGGAGCGGCAATGATCTTCTTGTTCCTGCGTTAAACATATGCGGATAGAAAAAAATTATGATTTAAAAGGATTGAATACTTTTGGCATTAAAACAAAGGCTCGATTTTTCGTTGAAATCAAAACTGAGGAAGATTTATTGGAACTTTTTCGAACCAAAGAATTTAAAGAAAACAAAAAACTCTTTTTGGGCGGAGGGAGCAATATTTTATTTACGGGAAATTTCGATGGCATCGTTGTTTTTAACAAGCTGAAGGGGATTGAAGTGACAAAATATGATTTAAATTTTGTTTTTATAAAATCTTACGGTGGAGAACTCTGGAGCGATTTAGTAAATTTTGCCGTAGAAGAAGGGTATTCTGGGCTGGAAAATTTGGCCGGTATTCCCGGGACCGTCGGGGCAGCCCCGGTGCAAAACATAGGAGCTTACGGCAGCGAACTGAAAGATGTGCTGGAAGAGGTTGAAGCTTATGATATAGAAAAAGGAGAGAAAAATATTTTTAGTAATACGGAATGCGGATTCGGCTACAGGGAAAGTATTTTTAAAAGTAAGCATAAAGGAAAATATTTTATCTCTGCGGTTATTTTGAGGTTGAACAAAAATTGGGATGGCAAGATAAAATACAAAATCCTTGAGGAACATATAAAAAATAATAACTTGGAAGTAAAAAGCGCGAAAGATATTTTCAAAGCAGTTCTTGAAATAAGGAAAAACAAATTGCCGGATCCAAAAGTTCTCTCTAACGCCGGGAGTTTTTTCAAGAATGTTTTTATAGATAAGACAAAGGCTGAAGCTTTAGCGAAAGAGTATCCGGGAATACCATTTTTTGAAGAAGAAGAAAATGTAAAAATTCCCGCTGGATGGCTTATAGAAAAATGCGGTCCCAAGGGCGGGACAAGCTGGAAAGGATATAGGGAGGGTAGTGTCGGCGTGCACGAGAAACAGGCGCTTGTACTGGTGAATTATGGCGGAGCCACGGGCAAAGAAGTAAAAGATTTTTCCGAAAGGATAATTCAGTCGGTTTATGAAAAATTCGGATTGAGATTGGAGAGAGAAGTTAATTTGATTTAATGTAGTTTCACAGTGTATAATTAACCCATTAGAAAGTTTAATTATTAATTTATTTATGGATAAAAAGATGGTTTTGTGGATTGTAATAGTTATCTTAGTGATAGCTGGTTTTGTCTTTATTAACGTTAACAATAAAAATAATATGAACACCGATGATACAAAGAACAGCCTAGCTTTAGGGGATACTGCAGGGCTTGGCGATATGGTTTCGGTAAATTACACCGGCAAACTCTCGGACGGTACCATTTTTGATTCAAACGTTGATCCGAAATTTAAGCATGTTAAGCCCTTTCAATTTGTTTTGGGCGCTGGGCAGGTTATTCCTGGGTGGGATAAAGGCATTGCTGGCATGAAAGTCGGCGAAAAGAAAATTTTGGTTATCCCTCCGGAAGACGCTTATGGCAAAGACGGTATTGGACCGATCCCCCCAAATGCAACGCTTACCTTTGATGTCGAATTATTAGCAATTAATCATCCTACAGAGAAAAAATAGGAAAAAAATTATGAATTTATCACCGGAGAAAAAAGTTAAGTTATATCAAGGCCTCTGGTTTTTACTGATATCTTTTTTGGTTGCAGTCGGAGTAAGTTTGCTTGTCGAATCCATCAGGAGAGAATCAAACAGGCCGGAAAATGCCATATCTTTCTCGGGGCATGGGGAAATTTCGGCCATACCGAATATCGCCACCATTAATTTTACCATCAAAAAGGAGGCTAAGACCGTGAAAGATGCCGAAGTGCAGGTGTCGGTATTAGAAAAGAAAGTTTTGGAATCTTTAAAAACCAATAATATTGCCGATAAGGATATAAAAACAGTTTATACTTCCTTTAATCCGAAATACGAATATCGCTATGAAAAAGTACTGTGCCCTCTAGGATACGATTGTCCGCCGACCCCCGGCAGGAGCGTCATCGTCGGTTATGAAGCTTATGAAAACATAAATGTAAAAGTAAGGAATACGGATGATGCCGGCAAAATTGTGGAGAGCTTAAGCACTCTGGGAGTTTCCGAGTTGAACGGACCCAATTTTGCCATAGACAAGGAAGATGACTTGAAAGCCGAGGCTCGCAAGCAAGCCATAGGCCAAGCAAAAGAAAAAGCGGAAGTTTTGGCAAAAGATTTAGGCGTCCGCCTGGGTAAGATCATTTCGTTTAACGAATCCGGGAATTATCCCGTGCCTATATATAATAGGGCGGTGATGGAAGCTTCTGCTTATAAAGCAGAAGCTTCCGCGCCAACATTGCCAAAAGGGGAAAATCTCATAACTTCTGACGTGACCATTACTTACGAGATCAAATAAAAAAGTTTGACTTTTTAGCCTTAAAAGAGTAGTATAAAAGAGCCCTGAACGGGGCTTTTTTATAAGGTTTTGAAATCAATTATGTCTAAAATCATCGAGTATTTTCAAGAAACAAAAGCGGAAATGAAACATGTCATTTGGCCGACGAAAAACCAGACCATTTTTTACACTATTGCTGTCATTATCATTTCACTCATCGTTGCATATTTCTTGGGGCTTTTTGATTTTGCTTTCTTGCAAGGTTTACAGAAATTGATTTCATTTTAATTTTAATTTTTGAATTTTTTAGATGTCTAAACAAGAGGTACAAGGAACAAGAAATTGGTACGCTATTCATACCTATGCCGGATATGAAAATGTGGTTTTGCGCAATTTGCGCCAGCGCATTGATTCTCTCGGCATGAATGACAAAATTTTCAATGTGATCGTGCCGGTAGAAAAAAAGATTAAGATCAAAGGAGGGAAAAGAGTGGAAGTGGAAGAAAAAATTTATCCAGGTTATGTACTTGTTGACATGATAGTGACCGACGACTCTTGGTATGTTGTCCGCAATACTCCGCGGGTGACCGGTTTCGTGGGCGCGGGAGTGAATCCGGTTCCGCTTCGCAAAGATGAAGTAGATTATCTTTTCAAAAAGATGGATACTGGCACGATCAAGCACAATATTGACCTCGCCATAGACGAGAATGTCCGCATAGTAGACGGTCCGTTTAAAGATTTGGAAGGCAGGGTGAGCGCCGTAGATCAAGAGAGGGGTAAGATAAAAGTCTTGGTCTCCATGTTTGGCAGAGAAACGCCAGTGGAGCTTGATTTCTTGCAAGTTAAAAAGATTTAAGTTAATCTAAGGATTATATATGGCAAAGAATATAACCAAAAAAATTAAATTACAGATTGAAGCTGGTAAGGCTACCCCTGCGCCGCCTTTAGGGCCTGCGCTTGGCCAGGCAGGCATCAATATCGGCGACTTCGTGACCAAATTCAATGCTGCTACACAAAAAATGATTGGCAATAAAGTGGGTGTCGCTATCGCCGTCTATGAAGACAGGACCTATGATTTTACCGTTAAAACTCCTCCGGTTTCAGGCCTTATTCTTAAGGCTGCTGGAGTGGAGAAAGGTTCCGGCAAGAATGCTATTTCTAAGGTAGGGAAAATTACTCGCAAGCAAGCCGAAGAAATTGCCGAGAAAAAAATGCCAGACTTGAACGCTAAAAATATGGACGGCGCAGTGCGTATCGTCGCCGGCTCCGCCAGATCCATGGGGATAGAAGTGAAAAACTAAATTTAATAAACAATGCAGCAAATTTTAGAGAAAGATTATAAAAAAATTGTAATTTGTCTGACTTTATATATCGGTTCTCTTTTTGCTTCCAATACATTGGGGATAAAGCTCATGCCTTTTGTTTTTGGTACGCACCTTTCTGTGGTACATTCTGGAAATAAATTCCGCTCCTGGTCTTGATCATTACGCCTCTATGGGCAAAAAGCAACAAGAAATTGTTGAAGCTTTGTATATTAAGGTGTTTAAGGCAATGGGTAAAAAATAATTTTATATTAAAAGCGTCCCAATAAACATCGGGACGCTTTGCTGTTTGTGTTTTAAAATTTTGGAGGTATATTAAAGAGGTGAAAAAGAAAACTAGAAAAGGCAAAAGTGCGCACAAAAGGCCCTCGGCCATAGCCTTACAGGCGAGGCTCTCTTGGGATGAATATTTTTTGAAATTAGTCGAGGTAGTGGGCGAGAGGGGGACTTGCGATAGAGGCTATGCCGGTGCAGTCTTGGTAAAAAATAAGAGAATTTTATCTACCGGTTATGTCGGCGCGCCCGTAGGATTGCCCTCTTGCGACGAAGTCGGGCACGAAATACAGAAAGTTACCAACGAAGACGGATCTCAATCAATGCATTGCATAAGGACAGCGCATGCCGAGCAAAACGCTATCAACAATGCTGCTAGAGTAGGGGTCGCCATAGAAGACGGGACTATCTATTGCAAGATGACTCCTTGCTACAAATGCGCGCAGAGCATAATCAATTCCGGGATTGTGCGGGTAGTGGCCAAAAATGATTATCACGGAGCAAAAAGAACAAAAGAAATTTTCAAGCAGGCCAAAGTAAAGCTAGAAATATTGGGGGATATGGAGATTTATGAATATATGTAATTGTACTTGTCCCGTACTAAATTTTTGATCACGGGATATAATGATAAGTATTATAAATTAAAATTTAGTATGGGATGGTAGATCTGAAAAAACTTCAGACTGGAATTTTGCCGGGCACACGAAGAGCTTTCCGAAGCTTTTTCAAAGCATAACCGGGGCAAAGACGGGGTAGCGAAAGAACTTGCCGATGTAGCCATATTTTTACTCGGTATGTGCGAAATACTTGGATTTGATTTGGAAAAAGAAGTTGTTCGAAAAATAGAAATAAATAAAAGTAGAGTCTATAAAAAAGAAAAAACCCCCGACGGCAGGAAAGTTTTAATACGGGTTAAAACGGAAAAAGATCCTTAAATTACCTTAGAATCTTTTATAGGTCGTAAATGCGTAATCGTACGTATTTTTTTCGTCTTTTTTATGCTCTTCTCTTTCAGTTTCCAAGAATACTATAGGAACTATGTCCGGGAAAAAAGTATCTGCTTCTGGAAACTCCGCATCTACATGCGTGATATAGAGTTTATCCGCTTTGTCCATAAAAGATTTATAAACTTGTCCTCCGCCGATGATAAAAATTTCTTCTTCCGGCCCGGAAATTTTTTTAAGCAGATCGTCCAATTCCGTAAGCGAGTGAACCACATCTACGCTATAGCGTAGATAGTTTTTATCCGACGTAAGGACTATATTTTTTCTGTTTGGCAAAGGCCTACCGATACTTTCAAAAGTTTTTTGCCCCATAACTATCACGTGGCCGGAAGTCAGATCCTTGAAATGCTTCAAATCAGCTGGCAGGTTCCAGAGCAATCCGTTTTTCTTGCCTATTTCATTGTTTTTGCCTATGGCGGCAATGATTGAAATTTTCATGTTTTATTTTTAGTGGCCACTGTCAAGGTCGAACCTTGACAGTAAAATTAAACTGCTATTTCAAAAGGAATTCTAGGATAGCTTTCATAGCCGATAATTTCAGTATCGGTATATTGCCAGTCAAAGATTGATTTAAAATTATTGGTTTTGATTTGCGGAAGCTTGTATTTATTCGAATCGCGTGCGAGTTGCTCTTTGAGCCCATCTATATGGTTTTTATATATATGGGTATCTGCCAAGAAACCAGTCAATATGCCTTCTTTGTAACCAGTCTCTAAAGCAAGGAGATGCAGAAGAGTAGCATAGCTTGCAATATTAAACGGCAAGCCAAGCGCCACATCGACGCTTCGCTGATTCCAAAACAGATTCAAGTGGTTATTTATGATGGTTACCTGAAAAGCGTAATGGCAATATGGAGGCACCGCTTTTTCTATGTCGAGCGGGTTCCAAGCGAGCACGAGCATTTGTCGACTGTCCGGCTTGGTTCTAAGTATTTCTATTAATTTTTTTAGCTGGTCTACGCCTTGTCCGGTGTAGTCAGTATTGTAATCCTTGTATTCCGCGCCGAAATGCCGCCATTCCCAGCCATAGATAGTTCCGAGATCCCGCTCTTCTAGCATTTTCTTTTTAGTTTCTTCGTCATGTGTATAAGGGATTTTAAGCGGAGTGCACCATTCGTCCCAAATGTGGTTGTTTCTGTCTTGCAGCCACTTTTTATCGGTAATGCCTTTTATAAAAAATTCCAATTCTGAAGCAACCAGACGATATGGAATTTTTTTGGTTGTTAACAAAGGGAAGCCGTTTTCCATATTATGCTGGAAGATTGCCCCGGCTATGGCTAAAGTCCCGGTGCCTGTTCGGTCTGTTTTTTCTTTTCCCTCTTCAAGCACTTTTTTTACTATGTCCAAATAGGCTTTCATAATTTTCATTATAGCAAATTAAAAAATTCTCACCTAAAAAAGCGGAGGAATTGCCTCCGCCCTTGCCTCCGCCCTAAACTTATACTATAATTTATTTATGTCTTTAAGAAACCAAAGTTTTGCTCCGGGTGAATATTATCACTTGTATAATCGAGGAACCGAAAAGAGGAAGATTTTTCTTGACAAAAAAGATTATGAACATTTTTTGTTTTTGATGTATATCTGTAATTCAGTAAAAAGCATGGAATTGAGAAAAATTGGGAAGAATTTTGATCGTCAAGAAACGATAGTTGACATAGGAGCATATTGTTTAATGCCTAATCATTTGCATATTTTGATTCGAGAAAAAATAGAAAATGGAATTTCAAAATATATGCTCAAACTGATGACTGCTTATTCAATGTATTTTAATAAAAAATATGAGAGGACTGGTAAATTATGTGAAGGAAAATTTAAGTCGGCTTATATAAGCAACGACAAATATCTGAAGTATTTATATTCATATATTCATCTAAACCCGACAAAAATAATAGATAGAAATTGGAAAGAAAAGAAAAAGCAAAATGTAGCAAAGTTGTTGAAATACACCTTTAAGTATCCCTTTTCTAGCTTGAAAGAATATTTGAATTTGAAATTTATGATTTTAAATCCTCTAGAATTTCCAGCTTATTTTAAAAAACCGAATGATCATAAGAAAGAACTTTTTGAATGGCTAAATTTTGAAAGTGAAAAATAGAAAAGGCGGAGGCAATTCCTCCGCCATCTCCGCACTATCCCCCTTTTTAATTAAGGAGAGTGGAAGAGGGTGAAATTAAAACAAAACCCTCTTTCGGGGTTTATTTCACAATCTTTGCTTCTTTGAGAGTTTTGTAGATTCCGTTCTTTTTCATAGTGCGGAAACCTTTGGTTGAAATTTCCACTTTTATGGTCTTGTCGAGCTCTGGCACAAAAACTTTCTTTTTCTGAAGATTGAGATA
Organism: uncultured Candidatus Saccharibacteria bacterium; assembly: GCA_964418145.1. Classification (GTDB taxonomy): domain Bacteria; phylum Patescibacteriota; class Minisyncoccia; order Phycocordibacterales; family UBA9973; genus UBA9973. The sequence goes on along the minus strand of CAYQKC010000025.1, from coordinate 2,044 downwards.
TTTTCTCTTTTTGCCGGTCGGGTTGAATTTGGTGGCGCGGGTTCTGTTTGAATATCCGCCTCCGACCAGTGAACTCTTTTTTGTTACTGCGCATTTTTTCATCCCATTAAAAAATTTAAATTTTAAACACTTTTCTTTCTCTATTCCCACTGATTTTTTGACGGGACAAGTGGGCTTTCATATGCTATCATATAAAAATAGGTTTAGCAAATTTATGGACACAATCTTTTTCATAGCCGTACTTATAATGTCTGTTGTTATTCATGAAGTCTGCCATGGTTTTGCGGCTCTTAGTTTTGGCGACAAAACGGCACTTTATGCCGGACGCCTCACCTTAAATCCCCTGAAGCATTTGGATATGATGGGTTCCGTGATCTTGCCGTTGTTTTTGGTTTTGGTGCGTTCGCCATTTATGTTCGGCTGGGCAAAACCGGTGCCGTATAATCCAAACAATCTCTCAAATAGAAGATGGGGAACACTCTTCGTGGCCGCTGCCGGAATTTTGGCAAATATTTTTATTGCCGTTTTTTTTGGGATTATCTTGCGGTTTTCTCCGGTGAGCCAAGCCTCTTCGAATTTCATTTCCATAATTTCTTCTATTGTGCTTATCAACCTGGGGCTTGCCATTTTTAACTTGGTGCCAATTCCTCCGCTCGATGGTTCAAAAATTCTTTTTTCGCTGTTGCCAGGCTCTTTTTATCCGGTAATTTCTTTTATGGAACAATATTCCTTCTTGCTTATTCTAATTTTTATATTCTTTTTTGTAGATTTGCTTTATCCTATTTTGGCTTTTCTCTTTAATTTAATTACAGGGCTTGCAATTTGATTGTTTTTATAGTATCTTTTGCTTACAGTCCTATGGGGCTGTTTTATTTAGATATCTGTCCCGTACTAAATTTTTGGGTACGGGGCTTAAAAAGTAAAGATTATTAATAAAGTTTTAGTATTGGAATGCCGACAATAAATCAATTAGTTAAAAGAAAAAGACGCAAAGCATTGTCGAAAGACAAGACGGTTGCTTTGACCCGCGGTTTCAACGTCCTCAAAAATAGGCCAGTTCACTATCCCTCCCCGTTTAAGAGGGGTGTTTGTACTAAAGTTACCACTACTACTCCGAAAAAACCGAACTCCGCTTTACGAAAGATCGCCAGAGTGCGCCTTACGAATGGCATGGAAGTCACCGCTTATATCCCCGGGGAAGGCCACAACTTACAGGAACACTCCGTGGTAATGCTCCGAGGCGGTCGCGTGAAAGATTTGATCGGGGTGAGATATCATATTGTCCGCGGAGTGCTTGACACTCAAGGTGTAGAAAAAAGGCGACAAAGCCGGTCTTTATATGGAAATAAGAAACCGAAAGAAAGTAAAAAGTAGAAAGTTTATTAAGATATGCGCAGAAAAGTAAACAATAGAAAAGAAGCAAATCCCGATTTTATTTATAACTCTCCAAAGCTGGAGAAGTTTATTAATTATATAATGTGGTCCGGCAAAAAAGAAACTGCCAGGAAGATTGTCTATAAGTCTTTTGAAGTTATTAAAGAAAAAACCGGAAATCCCAATCCGCTCGAAGTTTTTGATTTGGCGATGAAAAATGCGGGCCCTCTAATCGAGGTCCGTTCCAAGAGGATTGGCGGTGCAAACTACCAGATTCCTAAGGAAGTGAGGTTAGAGAGGCGCTTAGCGTTGGCTATGCGCTGGATTCGCGACGCTGCCAGGAAGAAAAAAGGCCTGGCTATGCACTTGAAACTTGCCGATGAACTCATTGCTGCTTCAAAAAACGAGGGGGCAGCCATTAAAAAGAAAGAAGATACTCACAAGATGGCGGAAGCAAACAAAGCCTTTGCCCATTTTGCTTGGTAAACCAGCATAAGAAGCGTCAGAGCAGTATTTGCTTTTCTGTTTTCAAATATTATATAATGCCAAGTATGAAAAAGGGGGCAAGAAGGGGGAAAATAGAATTAAAAGGAAACGCCGTTCATTCTACTTCAGAAATGAAGCGATATTTGGACGCGCTTGCTGAAACACACAATGAACACCTTAAAGG
>CAYQKC010000024.1:0-10332 GCA_964418145.1 uncultured Candidatus Saccharibacteria bacterium | reverse complement strand
TCTCATCTCTGGCTATTTTGCCTACGATAAATATAAGCGGGATAGCCGCCACTCCGTTGAATACGGCCGCATAGACAAGCGCCTTGATCGGGTCAATACCTATAAAATTTATCATGAGACCGATTATGGTAGCGATGGTTATGACTCCGTAAAAACCGTGGGCTTTTCTAAACTTTAAATTTAAACTCTCTTTCCAATTAAGCGTCTCTGAAACTGCATAAGAAGCCGAAGCGGAAAGTACCGGCACTGCCAGGAAGCCAAGTCCTATTATACCTGTCGCAAAAATAAGTTTAGACAAAAATCCGGCATAAGGAAAAGTACGAACCAGGGGTTCCAGGGCTTGAGCCGCATCAGAAGCTGAAGCAATGTTTGTTACTCCATTTGCATGAAGGACTGTTGCGGACACTACGATAATACTCCAAGTAGTAATTTCTGACCACAACATACCGACAAAATTATCGATACGGAGAGATTTTATAAATGATTTTGTCACGTGTGTTTCGTTGTGCCTTATCAAATGTTTTTGCCGTTCTTCTTCTACTTCTTCCGAAGCTTCCCAAAAAAACATATAGGGTGATATGGTCGTTCCGAAAACGCCAGTAATGATAAAAATAAACGCAAAACTAAGTTCAATATGGGGAGTAAATGTGGCCTTAAGCAAAGTACCCCACGGTTCATTCACTAAAATGAGAGTAATAGGATACGCCAGCAGCGAAAGTGTAAGCCATTTTAAAATTTTCGCGTATTTTTTATATGAAATAAATATTTCAAGCAGTAAAATCAAGGCAGTAAAAAATAATAAGAGAACAGTCGTATCTATGGGTAATACCAAATGCACAGAGGCCGCCATTGCCCCCAGATCCGCTCCTATATTTATAGTGTTGGCCAAAACAACCAAGGCCACCGCCCCATACAGTATTTTTTTGCCGTAATTTTCCTTGATCACTCCTGCTATCCCCTTGCCGGTAACCGCCCCGATCCTGGCACAAGCTTCTTGAATAGCCGTCAAAAACGGCAACAACAATATTGCCGTCCATAACTGCCCATAGCCGAATTGCGAACCGGTTTGAGAATAAGTGGCAATGCCGGATGGATCGTCATCCGCCGCGCCAGTAATCACGCCCGGGCCGACTATTTTAAAAATTTTCTTGATTTTCTTCGCCAACTTTTGCATTGTTTAAATTATGACACAGAATCAGAAAAAAGGCTGTCCGCTTAAAAATCCTGCCAAACAGAAACAACGATTTTTCCCAGACACATTTAATCTCTGAAGGCGTAGGCAATTCCTCCGACATTTGTCTTATATAACGAAAAAAGATGTCAGCCTTGCGACATCTTTTTTCAATTTTTTTCTATAAGCTAAAACTATAAGGCATAAGCTGTTTAGTATTCCCTATGCGACATTTCTTCGCCGAGTCGTGAAATCAGACGCCCGGCTGCTTCCTTGCCGCCTAGGCCGAAAGCCAGTGCACCACCAAGCGCAATCATACCGACGAGACCCATAAAGAGAGTCCCCATATAAACTTCAGCAACTCCCAATTGCCCCAAGGCGATGATGAAGGCAAAAACCCAAACTACATATTTGACCAAGGACCCGAGCATATGAGCGGATTTCAAGCTCATAGCTTTAGCGCCAGCCCTCACAGTCCTCGAAAGGAAATCTGATACGAATGTGGCTATGATCAAAATAAGTGCGGCAACAATAACTTTCGGCAAAAATCCGAGCACACCATCTTTTAGGAAATACGCTACGTCATCGAGTCCGAGCAAATTAAGCGACGGCAGGAGAAAAATCACAATCACAAACCATTTGATGACTTGCCCGATAAAATAACCGGAATTCAGATTCATTCCGGCTTTTCGCAAAAAATCATCCAGACTGATGGAATGCAAAAGGCTGTCGATCTTCAAGGCTTTGAAAACTTGTTCAAAAGCTTTGGCGATGATAGAACCGAGTGCCCAGCCTATTACAAAGAAAACGATTGCTAAAATGAGCTTCGGCACGAATTGCACGAATCCCCACCAAAGAGTTTGCAGGGAAGCGTTAAACACATCTCCCCAGCTCAACCAAATACTATTCATAAATAATAAATAAAGCTATTAATAATAAAAACCTCTAAGTTTCGACCCTACCTACCGGCAGGCAGGCTTATTGATTTCCTCTATTATTATAGCAATTTCTAGACCTTTTTTAAGACTTGTGTGGATAACCCCCACACTTACTTTCAAAACACCCTTAAATCATAAGGAAATTACCTTGATATTTTTTTAGTAAAAGTAAGTGTGGGGGATAAATCTTTTGCCTGTAAAAGTACTTCGTGCGGGAAGTCTAATATATCTCGGACCAGCTTGTCGTACATATCCAGCCTGTATAAAAAGTCTTTGGTATCAAAAATGGCATAGGTAAGCTCCGTGCCAATCTCCGCCTCCAATTTACGGACCTCTTCTTCTATTTTGTTTCTTTTTAATTTATCTCCTACGACGAGCAAATCCACCCGGGTGTCTTTGTTTTTGATGAATATTCCTGAGAGGAGCAAGAGTTTCACCCGCCCGACTTTTTTGAAATTGTCAACGATGACTTTTTTGTCCAAAGAATCAGAACTGATAAGTAATCGATCAAACTCCAGGGCGTATTTGAAAAGCGGATTAAATATCCAGCCGGTCGAATGTTTCTTTAAAAATCCGACTGCCGATAATATCTTGAGTTCTTTGCCGGCGGCTGGCGAACTTACCCGACTCCTTTTTACTATCTCTTTCTTATTGAATTTAGTTTTAGTATTCAACAAAAAAAGGCGCATAATTTTTACTCTGGCCGGACTGCCCAAGATTTTGCCTAAAATCTCCATAAACTATATTATATAACTTTATTTATAATTCTCAAGCAAAAACACAGGGCGACCCTGTGTTTTTGCTTTTCTTATACTTTTTTATTTTAATTCTATCTTTCCGCCCGCTTCTTCTATTTTTTTCTTCAAGTCTTCTGCTTCGGCTTTCTTCATGTCTTCTTTTAAGTTTACCGGAGCGCCATCTACCAAGTCCTTAGCTTCTTTAAGGCCAAGACCCAAGATTTCTTTTACAACTTTCATCACGGCAATTTTTTGTTCGCCGGCAGAAGCGAGGACTACAGTAAAAGAATCTTTCTCCTCGGCTAGACTGGCGGATGCTTGAGCGGGACTGGCAGCTGCAACCGCGGCCGCGGAAACTCCGAATTTTTCTTCTATTGCCTTGACCAGATCATTCAATTCCAAGACTGATGCGCCTTCAAGGTCTTTCATAAATTGATCGAATTTCATATGTTTTAGGTTAAGATTTTTGATAAAAACTGATAATTATTTCTTTTTTGCAACTTCATTGACTACGATAGCCAAGCGTTGCAAAGGCGATTTGAGCAAGAATGCAATCTTGGAAAGCAACACTTCCCTGGAAGGGATCGTGGCAATTTCCATCATTTTTTCTTTGCCGACAAATTTGCCTTCAAAAATTCCTCCCAAAATTTCCAAAATTCCCTTATGGTTTTTTTGAAAATTAAATACCTCTCTCGCGGAAGCGGTCTGGTCTTTTGAATACACCATCGCCACTTCGCCGGAAAGTTCCGGAATCTCGCCTTCCGCTTTCTCGCGGAGAGCGCGTTTGAGCAAAGTTTTTCTTGAAACTCTGTAGCCCACTTCTTTACCTCGCAATTCTCTGCGGAGTTTGGTCTCGTCGGCTACATTTATTCCATGAAAGTTTACAAGAACGATGGATCCCGAATCTTTGATTGCTTTTTCAAGCTCTTTCACCATTTCTTCTTTTTTTGATTTTAATAACATAATTTTTTCAACAAAAAAACGGCTCTTTAAGCCGCAAACTTTCTCCGTCAAAACGGAGATATCGACCACTCTGCAGGAATTTAATCTAAATAATATCTAGAACCTGCTTTCTTTGCGGTATTCCAAATATAGCACACTTTTATAAAAAAACAAATCCTAAGGGGTTTGCACCTGGTTTGTCACATTATTTCCTATTTCTTCTCCGCTAAAATAACTTATAAAATATACCCCTACGAGTCCTATCAATATCATCCCCGCAAAGAGGAGAAAAGTCTTCAAAAAATGTTTTGTCATCTTTATAATGATAGTACGAAAATCAAAATTTGACAAGTAAACTAGGAGGTATTATAATGCAAAAAACTAATTCGTTCATTTCATAAGGAGAAAGACTGTGGCACCATTTTATATTCCAATCGACCCACAAAAAGATATCCTTTTTCTGTATGCCTTTTGGTTATTTCTATTTTCCTTCGGATTGTTTTGCTTAGTAAGCTTAACAACCGTAATAGGAATTTCCGGCAAAATAGGTAAGTTCTTTATGCCGGATTTTAAACAATACATAAAAAGGGGTGGAAAAGTATATACGATGGATAAATTTTTTTTCTTTAGAGGATTAGACTGTTTAAAAGAAAAAAAATTAATTCTGTATTACATAATTTTATCCATTTTATGTATATTTTTCTCTAATTTTTTAGACGTGATAACAATGTATTTATCTGTTGCACTTTTTCTATCTATAATTTTAAAATACTTCTGGGCAAAACACGCCTTGAAGTTATATTGCAATTTACATTTGTAAAACAAAAAGGGGCTCTTGCAGGAGGCCCCTTCTTTATTTGAACTGTGGAAGGATAATCCTTCCACAGTTATCCACAGTCTATGAAATAGACACATTTATCTTGTATGGCGTCAGATAGTCATAAAACTCATTATTTTCAAGATCTTTTACGTGTACTTTTAGGCGATAGGTGCCATTCTGCAACAATCCCCCCTTGGTAAGAACCCCATCCCAAGTCTTGGAACAAGTGCCGGTACCATCGACGCAACTCGCGCCGGATTGGTAAATTTTATAAACTCCGGCATTATTTTCTTTTTCAATTTTTACCGACATCCAATTCACATTCTTGCTGGCTGTTATCAAAATATTAACGGGGTTCGCAAGTGGATTTACCGTGATATCTCCGGCATTTCCATTGAAAGTATAGCCCGTTATCGCAAGCATACCGGTGTTTGAAACAGGGTTCGGGTCAGGAAGAATATTTACTGTAACGATATAAGTCTGCGTCGAATTATCTTCTGCCGTCACAATATAAATGACCGGGTTTGAAAAATTTTGCGCTACTTCGCTTGCCGGATTTACAGAAGCTTTTTCCGAGATGCCCACGGAAGGCGCAAGCGCGGATATATCCGTTTCAAAAGGAACCGCAAGCGCTATAGTGTGATTGGTCTCATCTATGGTCCCCGATACTGCCGGAGAAAGATTGCTAAAACTAAAATTGCTGATCTGTTTTTTAGAACTTGGCAGAATTATCGGCGGATCGGAATGATTTTGTTCTCCGACTAGAATTTTGTTCTTATGTACAGGCTTTACCGGACTAGCCACATCCACCACTTCAAGCGCGTTGCCCGTATATGATGAAACGAAAGCATAATTGCCGGAGACATATACAGAAGAAGGACTGGAAAGGACCGCACCATACGAACCGTTTGAAACACTACCTACATGCGATGGCAGAGTTGGATCGGATATATCCACGATCTCCAAAGTTTCTCCAACCCAAGAAGTGAGATACGCGTAATTGCCGGAAACTGTGACAAAATTTGGCGTAAAATTTTCCTGATTGCCAAAACCTGCGGCAAGTTTTGCCTTGTGCGCCGGAGCGAGAGGATTGGAAATATTAATTATTTCAAGCGCTCTGCTTCCGCGCGAAGTTATGTAAGCATTGCCATTTGAAATATAAATGGAAGTCGGGGATTGCAAGGCCGCGCCGTCCGTGCCGTCATAAAGCATGCTTGCAATGGTAGGATGCGCCGGGTTAGAGATATCAAGCACGGTTAATTCATTGCTCATTTCAGAAACAATAAAAGCATAATTGCCGGAGACGGCCACCGCATTCGGCCGCGCCATAATGGAAACGCCATTGCCATAATAATTTCCTTTATGCTTCGGATTTGCCGGGTCGGAAATATCCACGATTTCCAAACTGCTCCCGCTATAAGACGAGATATAGGCAAGGTTGCCGGAAATTGCGATTGAGCTCGGGTGGTTAAGCGCCACGCCATCAGTACCGTTTTTAAGGGCATTCACGTGTTTAGGATTTACAGGATCGCTTATATCAACCACTTCAAGCGCATTTCCATAAGAAACTATAAAAGCATAGTTGCCGGAAATTGCCATAGACTTTGGGTCGTAAAGTATCGGACCATCCATATCGTAAAGCAGATATTTTTTGTGCGTTAGATTTGACGGATCAGAGATATCAATCACTTCCAAGGCGTTATCATTTGGACCTGAAAGGACATAGGCATAATTGCCTGAAACTGTGACAAAATTTGGGCGATAAAGTTTTGCTCCTTCGTCGGCTTGAGGCGCAGGCGGCGGAGGTGGAGAATCTTTTTTTTCTTCGCTTGTTCTCGGCGCAGCAATACCTCCTCCGCCCGGCAAGAGATTCGGGTAGGGATTTTCTTCTATTTTATTTGTTTTTTCTTCGGGATTTGTTTTTGCACCTTTGTTTTCCGTAACTTGTTCTGCATTTTGTCCGTCGGTTTGCGTCTCAATTTGCACTCCTTCAATTTTTTGCTCTTCCGTATTTTTAATTACATCATCTATGGCAATCTCCGCTGGAGCTTCTGGATTCAATTCAACTGGCAGAGCGGAAACTTCGACCGGCGCCGGTTCTATCGGTTTAGCTTGTTCCGTATTTATATTTTGCCCGGCACTTTCGGCGCTATCTTGGACTATCGATAAATCCGGCGGCAAAGTAGTGATGCTTTTTACATCATCAAGCCCGCTCACGGCATTGGCAAAGAGATTGTTAAGCGTACTGCCTATACTCAAAGCCGCCCGGCGTATTCCGGCGCCTATGTATCCTCCCATGTTATAAGAACCATTGGCTATGTAAACGGCTGCTGTTTTGGCGTTGTCAATGGTAAAGTCAGCCGAGGCGAGCGCTACACCTTCTATTTTATGCAAAGTACTCAATTCCGGCGGAGCAATGCACGGATCTCCGGGGAGCTGTTCATCGTTCCCCTTTAACTTATCAAGCGATGATTTTATTTCCGAAATGATTCTGCCACTCTGGTATTTCAGATACACGTCAGAAAAACTGTGGCCATTGCCGTCGGCTGGTGCAAGCGTGATATGCGCGTTCGGTGGCAAAATTTTTATAAATTTTGCCACCGTGCCGGCAATCACACTGTCCGTATCGGAAGTGATATACTTGCCTCCGCCGGAAACTTTGTCAGCCGGTGAGCCAACTCCATAAACGCCGACGGATTCGGCGGGCACTCCGCCGGGCTGCGAAGCGAGCTTATCGTAAAAATTATTGGCATAAAAATTGCCCTGCGAATGGGCAACGAGCAAGAGCTTTTGGGTTGTGACTTTCCGACTGGCATCATTGATCATTTCAACCAGGTCATAGTCAGATTTTCGGTCAAAAACTCCCTGTGCTATCGCATCCGCCACATCCCCTACTCCGGCAAGATGAGTGGGGTTGTAGAGATAATCAAGAATGAGCGGTTGATTGTTGTAAGATGAACGGAATCTATCTCTTAGAGCATCTCTATTTTTTATTGCACTAATTTCATCAGTAAAAATTCCATTTATTGTAAATATAGAGTATCCATTAGGTGAGCAAGTGTTACTAGCAAAAACTTTGGAATAAAAAGATAAAGACAAAACAAAAACCAGAGCAAATATTATTTTATTTTTCATAAAAAAAATTATGAAATACTAATTTTATAATTTTGAAATATCCATATCGCAATTATTTTGTTTGTCTGAATTAGCAAAATTTCCAAGATTTTTATAAAATTCATCTCTCGACTTTTTTCTATTAATCGTATTTATCTGTTTATTTTCAATAAAATTCAGATATAAATTTATTTTTTCCATTTGCGAATCATCTCTATCAGATTCTGGAGTTTTTCTTGGAACAAGGATATCTGCGATACATGCGTCTGCTCTACTTTCTTCACCTATTATTTTATCTGCTATTTTTGTATTCACCATCGGCTGAGTTACTTCCATTTGTAACGCCAAAGCATATTGCAAAAGTACCGCGCGGGTTTTGGTGGAATTCGGATATTCTTTGAAGATAGCAAGCTCTACGTCATCACGAATACCGTTTTGGTTTGCATCAATACCGGCTACTGTCTTGTCCGCTTCCGTGCCAGGATTGGGCGGTAGATTTTCGCCCATTACATCCGCCAAGGTGAGTTTAATATTATGGATCTTGTCCATTTGTTCGGCAGTTTTCATTTCGTTGTGCCGGTAAACCAGCCGGCCGATAACGAGTAAAATATACAAGCCGGCCAAAACTAAAAAAGCCCACTTGATAATTTTAAAAATTTTGCGAGCCGAAGAAATATTTTTTTGTTCCATATTCAAATTATATTCTCAAAAATCTTTTAAAACAAAACAAAATCTCCTATTTTTGTGGATAACTGAGGAAGGATAATCCTTCAACAATAATTTTTACTTTTAAGGATAAGCCACTCGTTTATGAAACTATTAAAATCTTTCTGAGTACAAAAATATTCTGGAAAAGATTTTTTGTTGATTATTTTTTCTTCTAAACGTGAAATATTCTTGTAATCTAGGAAACTTGAAAATTGGTAACCATTTAAATGTTCTTTGGCTTCTTCAATATTTTTTATCCCTTTTTCTTTCCAATCTGAATCAATCAACTTTACCGGGTTTAAATGAATATAAGCAAAAAGATATTTTAGATAAATATCACTATCTACGTGTTTAGCTTGAAAACTACCTTCAAATAGAGTGCCTTTCCTCGTATTTTTGTTGTTAAAATACATAGAATACGCCGTCAAAAGTTTTTTTGTAAATTTAGATATCCCATTTTCTATTTTCTCTCTGATTAATATATGAAAATGGTTCGGCATCAAACAATAAGCACCTATATCTACCAGTGTATCTCCTCGGTCTTTTTTGAAGATCCCTGGAATTGTACTACCCGAACGAAAAACTGAATGCATGTCAACTGGTTCAGAACTATTACAAAGGTATAATAAAATTTTGAAACGTTTATAGTCTTTACTTTCTATAAAAATAGCCCGCTTTTCTGTGCCACGGTTGTAAATATGATAATACTCACCGATTGAGAACTCTATTTTTCTTTGCATAAAAAAATGGCGAAGCTTCGAGCCTTCGTAGTTTTATAACCTCACTTACTATTTTATTTTAGTATTAAAACAAACAGATTAAAAATGGAACTGTGGATAACTGAGGAAGGATAATCCTTCCTCAGTTTTATTTCTGCAGGAGAATAGTGGTAACGTTGTTGTTCTTATCGCAATTCACGCCGATCTTGAGCGGGAGAATGGAACTGGAAAGTTTTATGATTTCAAAATTGTACGGATTGATAGAATAATACTTCCCGACTCTAAGGGTCCTCGTAAAACCGGATCTGTTATCAAACATTACATAATCTCCGCTTTTGAAAGTCGGATTCACTGGCGTCGTCTGACATTTTTCATCAAACTGAATGCGACGATCTCTGTATTTAGCTATCGCTTGTTCGTAAGTCAAACTCTCTTCCCCTTTGCTAATTTTTTCCTGTCTAGCGACGGTAGTCGTCGTCACGGTAGAGTTGGTAGTACTGCCGACATTCACAGAAGTATCCGCCGTAGTATTTAAAATGTTATCAACAAGCCCGGCGCTACGATTTTTAATCATCAAAAACAGAAGCAAGGCTAAGATGAAAATAGCTACAATAAGCAAATATAAAGCAAAATCGCTTTTATATATTTTTAATTCTTTTATTTTCATATGGCTAATATAGCAAAAAATCTATAATTCGCAAGCAAAAACCCCGTATGGGGGTTTTTGCTTGCAAGCACTAAAGCAAGGATTGGGTCCCTGCCATAGCAGGACCAAACTGTGGATAACTGAGGAAGGATAATCCTTCCTCAGTTAGTTTTATTTGGAGAGCATGAGAGCTTTGGTCTTTGGACCAATCAAACCATCCGCTTTCAAACCATTCTCTTTCTGCCATTTCTTGATAATAGTGACAATCTTTGGACTGAACTTACCATCAACAGGCAAACCAAGTCCGAGCTTGTCATTCAAATACCTCTGTAATTCTTTGACTGCTTCTCCTTTACTGCCATTTTTCAAAATCGCGGTGCCAAAATTGTAAGTCTTTGCCGTTGCAGCTGAAGTAACAGAAGAATTGTTCACACAAAGCGCTCCGGTTTGAGTATTATATTTATTTCCTCTTGAGCAACCTTGCGGAACTATAGTCATATTGTTCACACAAAGCGCTCCGGTTTGAGTATTGAACTT
>CAYQKC010000023.1:0-10845 GCA_964418145.1 uncultured Candidatus Saccharibacteria bacterium | reverse complement strand
AGGATTATCCTTCCTCAGTTATCCACAAGCTAATTTTTCAGAAATAACTTGCGCGACCGACCGGACTTGAACCGGCAACCTTCTCCGTGACAGGGAGACGATCTAACCAAATTGATCTACGGTCGCAAATTATTTTTTTAATTTAATCTCCTCCCATGACATTATTATGCAAATTAAATTTCAAATTTGCAATGTGTCGGCGGGTGGAATCGAACCACCGACCTTGGGCTTATGAGTCCCACGCTCTAACCATCTGAGCTACGCCGACATAATAAACAACATAACATATTTTATCCTTTTTTCAAATAGGACTTGCAAAATATAGAAAATGATATAAAATGGGGGTCAGCGGGGTAGAGAAGAGGTATCTCGTAAGGCTCATAACCTTGAGACAGCCGTTCGAATCGGCTCCCCGCAACATTTATATGTACCCGAAATCTCTGAAGATCTGCTCGTAGAGAGCGATCACTCTTTTTGTCTCGTGCAGAGAAAATGAAAAAGCCGAGCCTTCGTGGGCAATCCTGTTCCTTATATTGTGCACTTCCCAAGCGGAATCCAAACTGCGAAAACTTTCCGTATTTACATTTTTTAATTTGTCGCCCAAAGTTTCTCCCTGAAAACCGAGTTCGGTAAGCAAATCAAAAAGCATGGTATCCGCTTCAAGTATCGCCTGCTTCCAATCGTTTTCATTATTAGAAAATAAATAGTTCAAGATATTTTCCCATCTCCTGTTCTTAGGTCCCGTTTCTTTTTCTTTTTCTTTTTTGAGCGCCTGGTTGTGCGCATACTCTTCTATTTCGCGATGCAGATGCTCATGCTCTTTTTCCCGGATTTCAAACATTCTGACCGTGGCATAGATGATTACAGCAATAAAAAATATAGCCAAAACGGCCAAGACCACATAGATAACCTCAAGTGTCCTTTCGGTAAAGAGGTATTTAAAAATTTCCCACAGGCGGCTAAAAAGATAATCTGGATTCAAGAATTTTGAAGAAAGAAACGTTCCTTCTGCAATTGGATTTGTGGCGCTTGGATTCATATATTGTTATTCATTATCACTCAAATTTTTCTCCATGGCAAACAAAGCCCGGTCGTAAAAAGCGGGTCCGGTAAATTCAATGCCGAAAGGCATGCCTTCCGAAGAGGTTCCAAACGGCACTGAAATGGAAGGCAACCCTGCCAAGTTGGCTGAAACGGTAAAAATATCCGCCAGATACATTTGAAGCGGATCTGTCTTTTCTCCGAATTTGAAAGCGGTGGACGGAGTCGTCGGCGTCATAACTAAATCAACCGTTTTCCAAATTTCTTCATACTCCCGAGTAATGGCTCTGCGCACTCGCCAGGCAGCTTTGTAATAAGCATCGTAATATCCATGCGAGAGCACATAGGTGCCGAGGATAACCCTCCTCTTGGTTTCCGGTCCGAAACCAAACGACCGGCTTTTTTTATAAGTATCAAAAATATTTTCGCCTTCTCTGCGGAGGCCGTATCTTATGCCGTCCAGACGCGCCAAGTTGGTAGAAACTTCCGCCGGCATAATAATGTAATAAACCGGCAGAGAGTATTTAAGGAGCGGCATAGAGATATCTTTTATCTCATAGCCTTTCTCTCTCAATTTTTTAACAGCTTCTTCAAAATTTTTCAAAACTTCCGCATCTATCCCATTTTTTAAGAAATCACGTGGAATCCCGATTTTTTGGTAAGGTTTAACCTTGTCTAAAGAGTAAACCTTGTTCAAAGAAGTGGAATCCAGCTCGTCTTTACCGGAGATGCAATCAAAAATTATTTTTGCGTCTTCGGAAGTTTTAGCCAGAGGCCCGATCTGATCAAGCGAAGAAGACATGGCGGTAAGCCCTGATCGGGATACCACTCCATAGGTCGGCTTCATTCCCACGATTCCGCAGAAAGATGCCGGCTGGCGTATGGATCCGCCGGTATCCGAGCCCAAAGCTCCCAATGCCATCCCGGAAGCCACAGCCACCGCCGAACCGCCGGAAGATCCGCCCGGAACCCTTTTAGGGTCAAGCGGATTTTTAGACGGACCGAAAGCGGAATTTTCCGTGGAGCTCCCCATGGCAAATTCGTCCATATTGGTCCTGCCGATCAAGACCGCTCCGGCTTCTTTCAATTTTTTTACCACAAAAGCATCATAGCTCGCCGTATAATTTTCAAGCATTTTGGAAGCCGAGCTCACTTTGCGGCCGGCAATCAAGATATTATCTTTAAACGCAATAGGAATACCGGTAAGTTCCCCGCCCTTACCTGCCTTTATTGTCTTGTCCGCTTCCTCCGCCTGCTTAAGAGCATCATCAAAAACCTCTAAAAAAACATTGAACTCCGCATTCTTTTCTTTTATATTTTGGAGACAGGCTGAAACAAGCTCTACAGAAGAAAGCTCTCTATTTCGGAGCATTTCTCCGGCTTTTTTTATTGTAATGGATTTTACATCAATCATAATATTTTTTTCACTTTCAAAAAATTCCCTTTTTTGTCCGGAAATTGGCTTAAAATTAAATCCTTGTCAAAAACCATTTCTTTCTCTTCGTCTTCGCGCCAGACGTTCTTATTTTCATATTCCATCTCGCCGTCTTCTAGTTTTACCTCACTTACCTGTTTTACATAATCCAAAACACCCTCCATATCTCTAAGGAGTTTCTCTTTCTCGTTTTCTTCAAGCTCTATCTTTGCAAGCTCTGCCAGATTTTCTACGTCTTTGATATCCAAACTCATTGTTTTAGTATAACAAAATAAAGCTAAAATTGAAATCTACCATGATCCGGAAGATCCGCCGCCTCCGGACATACCCCCGCCGAAACCGCCGAAACCGCCGCCATTTCGTCCGCCAAAACCGCCGCCGCCCAGCCACCAAGGAAAATGCCCTCTTCTTCCGGAATTTTTTATTTTTTGGTATGCTCTAGAGACCACAAAATCAAAAGCAAGGCCAGACAAAACAAACGCGATAAAAATCACTATTGAAAAAACTACGGAAAGAGACCCAAAAAACCAGATCACTCCGCCTACGAGAGCTCCCAATACTCCACCCGCCCACCAAGACTTGGATCTTCCCAATACAGCTGCAAGCCATTGTAAAAGTATGAACCCAAACAAGAAAATGAATTCAAAATTTATCTTACTTCCACTTGAACCGGAATAATTTTCTGGTACTATGTTTTTGCCAGCCAAAGACTCCACAATTTTATCCACTGTCCCGCTTATACCTACATAATAATCCCCATTTTTGAAAGCTGGAGCCATTACTTCGCTTTGGATGTAAGAGGTTGATAGGTCGGTCAAACCGCCCTCTACCCCGTAGCCGGTTTGAATACGAGTTTTACGTTCGGCCATGGCAACCAATACCAAAATACCGTTATCTTTTCCCTTTTTGCCTATTCCCCAATTGGTAAAAATCTCCTGAGCTAAATTTTCAATTGTATCTCCGTCAAGGGACGGTATGATAACCACAGCTATCTCATTGCCGGTACTTTTTTCAAACGCGGAAATTTTATTTTCCAGAGAATTTCTTTCTTCACCGGAGAAGATGCCGGCATAGTCGCTCACAAAACCTTGCGGTCTTTCGGGAATCTGGAAAGCAAAAGCGATTCGCCCAAAGGCAACCAAAGATAAAGTTAAAGCTATTGAAAGAAGAGCGATTTTCTTCATTTTTTACTGAGTGAAATCAATTTTCGGGACTGCTTTCGCTTCAGAGGAAACTTCAAAATACGGCCGTTCCGCCACGTTAAAGATAGAGGCAATGACAGAATTCGGGAAGGTTTTTACGCCTGTATTTAGATCTCGGACCAAATTATTGTATTTCATCCTTTCTACGGCAATTCTGTTTTCAGTACCCTCCAGTTCCACCATCAAATTTTGGAAGGATTGCGAAGACTGAAGCACGGGATAATTCTCGACGATGACGAGAAGCCTGGCCAGTGAAGACTCAACCGCTCCGGCAGCGGAGGCCTTTTCATCCACGGTTGTAGAACCAGCGTAACGCGAACGCGCATTTGCCAGAGCGCCAAAAACGTCTTTTTCTTGTTTGGTAATACCTTTTGTAGCACTCTCCAGATTCGGTATCAAATCAAAGCGCCTCTGCAACTGGTTCTCTACTTGCGCCCATTGATTATTGATGGCTTCATTTTGTTTTACAAAGAAATTATATTTCCCGACAAACCAAGCCAGAACAAGGATGATAACTAACAAAGCGATCATCAGCCCTTTATTTTTAGTTAAAAATTCTTTCATATTTTTTTTATAAATTAAAACTTATAATGTTTTCTTCTCTCGCCATTCATTTGCCAAAACTAACAGCGGAGAAGCCAAGAAGATTGAGGAATAAGTTCCGAAGAACATTCCGGCGGTAAGCATCAAAGCGAAATATTTGGTAGATTCCGGGCCAAAGAAGAAAAGCGAGAGCAAGACCAGAATGACAGTCATAGAAGTAGAAATTGATCTGACAAAAGATTGGTCCAGACTTTTCCCCACCATTTCGCTGAAATCCTTGTCGGATTTGCCTTTGATATTCTCGCGGATCCTGTCAAAGATGACAATCGTATCCGAAACAGAAAGAGTGAGAATAGTTAGAATACCGACAACAAAAAGCACATCCACTTCCGCACCATAGAAATAGGAAAGCAGGGAGAAAATACCGGCCGAGATAGTGACATCATGGACAAGCGCAATAACTGCAATCACCCCGTATTTCCATGATGCAATCGGTCTTGAAACCCGCCTAAAAGCAAAGGCTATGAAAGAAATAATGGCTAGCGACACCAGGATAACAGCCACGACGGCTTTCCTGGTCAATTCTTTACCCACGGACGGACCGATGGAATTAAAATTCTTTTCTTCAAGCGGATTTGCTCCGTCTCTAGATAAAGTTTTAAGCAAGGCCATATGTTCTTGCTCGTTTAGATCTGAGGACTTCGCTATGAGCCCCAAGTCTCCTGTCGGCTGGATAATAATAGAACCCGCACCCACGCTTTTTACCGCTTCATTTAGAGAAGCGAGATCAGGTCGGGCGGTTTTGTATAGAACTTCTACCAAAGCTCCACCCTTGAAATCTATGCCAATTTGAAGTCCGAAGGTAAGGAGACTTGCGATTGAAAGCAGAACCAATACGGCTGAGATAGAAATAAATATTTTTTTGTGTTTAATTATATACATAAGAAATTTCTATCTACTGATACCGGAGCTGAATAAAAATTTGGCAACTTTCTTCTCTCCGACGAAAGAAAGGGCCGACAAAAAAATTTTGGTAATGGTGATGGCCGAGAACATGGAAATCAAAACTCCCATACCTAAGGTAAGCGCAAAGCCTTTGATCAGAGTAGTGCCGAACCAATACAAAATTATGGCGGAAATAATGGTGGAAATATTTGAATCGCGGATGGAAGTCCAAGCTCTCCCAAAACCGGCCGAAACCGATTCGGAAACTGTACGCCCATTCCTCATTTCTTCCTTGAGCCTTTCAAAGATGAGCACATTCGCATCCACCGCTATGCCGATAGAGATTATGAAACCGGCAATACCGGCGGCAGTGAGAGTAACCGGCAAAAGCTTGAAAAGCGCCAAAATAATGGCGACATAAAAGAAAAGCGCCACCACGGCTACGATTCCCGGCAGTCTGTACCAAAGAATCAGGAAAAGGGCTACCACCAAGAAACCCATGATCGCGGCTTTGATTCCGGAAGCTACGGCATTTTCGCCGAGCGTGGCGCCGATAGTTTGCTTGGAAAGCAGGCTGATAGGCACCGGCAAGGCTCCGGAATTTAATCTGCCCACCAATTGTTTGGCTTCTGTCGGAGTGAAATTGCCAGAGATAACCGCTTGTCCGTTTGGAATTTCTTCTCTGACAATCGGAGTGGAAATCGGGGCGCCGTCAAGGTATATGGCCACCACTTTGCCCACATTTGTCTTAGTCATATCCGCAAAAAGCTTGGTACCCATGTCGTCAAATTGCAGAGCCACTTTCGGTTCGGTAGTGGTTTGGTCAAATTCCAAAGTTGCTTTCTTTAAATATCTGCCAGTCAATTGGGTAGAGTCAAACTGCGGAGAAGCATCGAGGGTTATCTTACCGTCTTTGCCGACAGTGGCATTTTGCGTTTTAGTTTTTGAAGCTTCAACTTTGAATTCCAAAAGCGGAGTCTGTCCGATCATTTCTACCGCTTTTTCCACATCGGTCACTCCGGGCAAATCTACGATGAGTTTCTCACCAGCGCCGGAGATAAAACTGCCGCTTTGCACAGCAACTTGCGGTTCGGAAACGCCAAAAAGGTTTACCCTGCGCTCAATCACATCGCGGAGAGCATCCATAGAAGACGAAACATCGCCCGCTTTTACTCCACTTACATCCGCTTTATAGATAAGGTGACCCCCGCCAGAGAGGTCAAGCCCGAGGCGGAACGGGAAATTTTTGAAAACTGATGGTTCATTCGCAAAATTCGGATTGAGCTTGGGTTCAGATTTAAAAATAAAAAAAGCTACTGCCGAGCCGAGCAAAAGCATTATGAGAGCTAATATTATTTTCTTTAGCATAAAGCTTATTTTATACGTTTTTTAGGAAAAAAGCAATGACAAAACCGAGCAAAAACCCGCCCAAAATATCTATCGGGGAATGCACTCCGGCGGCAATGCGGGCAAGCCCGATTATGAGCGCAAAAAATATAAACCAATATCCGGCTTTTTTACTGTGTCCGTCCGAAGCTTTGGCGAAGGAGGATGAGAAAAATATAGAAAATGCGAGAGCCATGAAAAACGTCGCGTGCCCGGAAGGAAAACCATAGCCTGATTCAGGAAAAAGCGGGGCAACATTACTCAAGAAATCAAAAGGCCTTGGCAAGTGAATCATATACTTTAGAAAATAGGCCAAAATCCAAGCCAAAGCTCCCGTAAAAAAGACAGTCACAATTTCGTGCCATTTTTGTTTCAAAGCCTGCAAGGGTTTCTCGCTAGAAAAAATTTCGTGATGAAAAAGCAGGAAAATTCCGGCAAGGACTATGACAAAATATGGAAAAATTTGCGCGAAGAAAATTATAAGCCCGTCCAAAAATCGGCTCTGGTGCGCAAAATTATAAAAAAAGTAAAAAATCTGGGTGTTCAGGTTCACAAAGTGATAATAGCATAAATTCACCTCATCCCCAACCCTTCTCCTTGTTAAAGAGAAGGGAGAGATTCACCTCACCCTCCCCTCTCCTTGCAAAGGAGAGGGTATAAATTTCTTAATTTTTAATAAAATCTTCTCCAAATCTTCTTCAGTATTAGAATTTTTGAACCTTAAAACATTACAACCTAAAATTCTCAAATAACCTGTTCTCTGTCTATCATATAAAATATTTTATTTTTTCTTGTGTTGTGAACCGTCTATTTCAATAGCCAGTTTAATTTCTGGGCAGTAAAAATCCATAACGTAACCTCCTATACTGTATTGTCTCCTAAATTTAACGCCTAACTTTCGATTTCTGATAGCCTGTCATAAAATATCTTCTTGTTTGGTTTGATTTCTTCTAAGTTCTCTACGACGAAATAATAATTTCGTTCTATTTTTTAATAAAGTCATGTAATTTTTCTCTTAAGAGACTGATACCTCCATAAAGATATGCCTTTATCCCATAAAACGAAGCACTATCAACATTTTTTTGACTATCACAGAAAAACATTATTTCTTCCGGTTTAAGATTAAGTTTCTCAGAAACGTATTCCCAATATTCTTTTTGCCATTTATCATAACCAATATCACAGGTACAAAAAATACCGTCAAAATTATTTTTGAGATTCATCTTATTCCAAACATAATCTTCTCTATATTTTTCCTGACGGGTAGACAAATAACACCTTACGCTTTTTGAGCGTAAAATATTTATTATTTTTACTACTTCTTTATCAACTTCACTTGCATTTTCAAACCAAAATTTAAGTAAATCCTCAACTGTCCCTTTATAATTCCATTTAATCAAATAAGGATAAATTTTTTCTTTCAAATCGGCTTTACCAAAACTACATTCACGAAAATCTTTTTCAAAGAATTCCAAAATTTTTTCATAAGGTATATTTTCTCTTTCAGAAAAAACTTTACTAAAAGGTTTGCTCGCAGATATTACCAGTCCATCTAAATCAAATAATATTGCTTTTATAATATCTCTGTATTTCCCCTCTCCTTTATAAGGAGAGGGGTTAGGGGTGAGATGAATTTCCTTTTTCGCCACTTCCAATACATTTTTAAAAAGCATGGCTATGGTTACGGGACCAACTCCCCCGGGCACGGGCGAAATAAAACTTGCTTTATCTTTGACTGACTCAAAATCCACATCCCCGACAATGCTGCTATTTTCCTCAGAAGTCCCGGCGTCTATTATAACAACTCCATCTTTTACCATCTCGCCCGTTATAAACTTGCCCTGCCCTATACCAGATATAATAACATTGGCACTCTTTATTATTTCAAATTTATTTTCTGTTTTACTATCGATAGTTTCCACATTCAGGTTTCTGAAACGTAAGAGTGCTGTTACCGGTTTACCCACTAATTCACCTTGCCCCAATATCACTATTTTTTTATTTTCCAAATTTAAATCAAGCGAATCTAAAACAGCTAAACAGGCAAGACCTGTTGGGGGTACCGCGGAGGAATTGCCTCCGTAAAATCTTTCACTAGCAATACTGCCCAGGCAATCCACGTCGAGTTCGGGTTTGATTGCATCTAATACCGTTCTCTTATCTATATGCAAAGGCAAGGGCAACTGTACTATAATCCCGCACATATTTTCCAACTGATTTATTTTTTTTATTTCTTTTATCAGCTCTTTGGTATCGATGCTTTCTGAAAATTTCGCTTCGTGAAATAAAAAACCGATATCTTCTGCATAACGTTTTTTCATTTCCACATATTGCTTCGAAACCTTATCTTCACCTACCAACACATCGCAAAAGACCGGCTGAAACGGCAAAAGCTCAGTCTCTTTTTTTATTTCCGCCATAATTTCATCTCTTATTTTTTTGCCGTTAATTAAAATCATAGGCTTTAGGCTTTAGGCTTTAGGCTTTAGCTAGTTGCCTAGCGCCTAAGGCCTAACGGCCTGTATTTAAATTCCCAAAAACTCGTTTTTCATATCGTCGCGATGCGCTCCGCGAGCATATTTGCGCATACTCATCAGAATTCCCAAACCCGCAAACTCCGCGACCAGATGCGATCCACCATAACTCATAAAAGGAAGCGGAATTCCCGTGATCGGCATAAGGCCTAAATTCATACCTATATTTATGAGTATATGACTCATAAATAAAATAGCAATTCCCGTTCCAAAAAGTATCTCAAAGTTTGAAGCACCAAACGAGGCATTACGCAATATTCTCCAAATTACCAAACCGTAGAGGAAAAGTATAAAAAAGGAACCGATAAATCCCCACTCTTCGGCAAAAGCGGCAAAGATAAAATCCGATTGCGGTTCCGGCAAAAATTTGAGCCTGGACTGCGTGCCAAAACCAAGCCCCTTGCCTAAAACTTGCCCGGACCCGACAGCAATAGTGGACTGTATGGCGTTATAGCCAGAGTTATGCATATCAGCTAAGGGGTTTATGAAAGTCATAATGCGAGTTTTTTGATACGGGGCAAAGACAAATATCCAAAGCAGAAGAAATATGAAAGTGCCGGAGAGAAAAACTAAAGCAAGATGCGTCTTTGAAATTCCTGAAACCAAAACCATGCCGAACCAAATCAGGAAAATAACCATAGCCGAACCGAAATCCGGTTGGAACAGAATCAAAACAAAAGGAATAAAAGCATAGAGCCCTGAAATAAAAATATGTTTTATGTCTCGGATCTCCACATGCCGGCGGGAAAAATATTTGGATAAGATTACCACAAGTATAAGCTTCATTAAATCAGACGGTTGAAAAGAAAAAAAACCGAAAGAAAACCAGCTTTCCGCTCCTTTCATCACGCGTCCTGTCACAAAAAGTGCTAAAAGCAAAAAAGAGAAAAATAAAAAGAGCCCGACTAAAACATCGGTCCTCCGCAAAAATCTGAAATCAATGAATGAAAAAATAAAAAAAATTACAAATGAAACAGATACCCAAATTAATTGTTTTCCGAAAAAATCCACCGCGCCTTCCTCGGGTACGAAAGACTTCATGGTAAAAAGACCTGCTAAAACTATGGGTATCAAGAAAAAAACCAGAAGCCAATCTACTCCGAACGAAATTTTATTAATACGTTCCTTCATTTCAGGCTGGCCCCAAATACATCAAACATGGGAATTATTTCTTTATTCACTATCTTACCTTCAATCGGTTCCGGCCAAGTAAAATCCACATTTTTGCTTCCCTCTCCAGTCAAATCCTCAATATAGGTCTGGCTGGCATTTATGGCATTGCCGTTTTCGTCGTACAAAATTGCAACTACGCTTATCGCGGGAATGTCAAACAAGGATGTGTTTGTAACGGTGGCCGAGAGGCGCGAACCGGTATTCCCATTTTCAAAATTTATATTTGAAGCGAAAACTTTCAATTGGCTTAGTTTGTCTGCAGAGATTTTTTCCCAAATCGGCGTTTTGGTGAATTCAAAGGTTGTGTAAACCGGCACGGAATTGCCCAAGCTTACTGCCGGCTCAAAAATGGCAAATCTGCCGGAAGGTGGAATATAGATTTCTCCTTCCCTCTTGCCTATGTAAATATTATCTTTATCGGCAAAACGAAATCTGTAACTTATTTTTCGTACTGCTTCGGTCTGGTTATGATTTTCAAAATAAGCTACCGCATTGTAACGCCCTGGAGTCACGGGAAAGACGCGCGCCCAAAGCACCGAGACTTTGTCCACTTGAAAAGTACAAGCCTTTTGACAAGATCCTCCGC
>CAYQKC010000022.1:0-10871 GCA_964418145.1 uncultured Candidatus Saccharibacteria bacterium | reverse complement strand
GTTTTTGCTTTAAGCGCCAGATCGTGGTCTCCGGTGCCGATCTTTACCTGTATGGATTTTGTTTCTGTCGGTTTCGCTCCGGATTTGGCTTTTTTCTGCTTCTTGTTCGCTTCATATTGATACTTGCCATAATCCATTATCTTGGCGATAGGGGGGATAGAGTTGGCGGATATTTCTATAAGGTCTAAACTTTTCTTTCTAGCCAAATCCAAGGCATCTTTTATGCTTAAAAT
The DNA here is from genome assembly GCA_964418145.1 of uncultured Candidatus Saccharibacteria bacterium. Lineage (GTDB taxonomy): Bacteria > Patescibacteriota > Minisyncoccia > Phycocordibacterales > UBA9973 > UBA9973. Next base: position 10,638 of record CAYQKC010000022.1, on the reverse strand, counting down.
ACCGAGGTTCCCGCCTTCACTGTCTATAACGCGAAGTTCGGAGGCCCTTATTTGATTGTTTATTCTTTCTCGCAATTGATAAAATTAATACCTAAAGCTAGGCAGAGTTTAGCTTATTTAGAGCTTAAAGTCAACATAACCTCTTTAAATAAACGTTCTATGGATTTTTCATCTCTTGCCTCGCCGATGAGCCTTATGATCGGCTCTGTATTGGAAGGTCTGAGGTGTATCCAAGATCCGTCTTCAAAATCAAAGCGCAAGCCGTCTTGTTCGTCTATCCGGGCGAAAGAGAAACGAGCTTTTAGTTTTCGGTAAATCTGAAATAAATCTTTTTCGACGATTTCCCATTTGTCTTTTTTCATGAAATACTCTGGCAATTCTTTTACGCATTCGCTTATAGTTTCTCCGCGTTCTGCCATAAGTTCAAGTATCAGAGCAATTCCCACAAAACTGTCCCTTACTGTGTTTATGAGAGGATATATCACCCCTCCGACGCCTTCGCCTCCCATTATAGCCTTGTTCTTTAAAATTCCATCTACTACATTGCCTTCCCCGACTTTTGTCTTTATGCACTTGCCTCCGTATTTTCTGGCAATTTCCGCGCTCATTTCGGAAGTAGACAAATTAACAGCAATATTTCTATTTGGATTTTTTGATAAGACATTTTCTACCGCAAGAGCCAAAGTGCATTCCTCAAAAATCACTTCACCGTTTTCATCCACTAAGACAAGCCTGTCTGCGTCAGGATCTTGAGCGAAACCAATATCTAGTTTTTTTTCTTTTACCAAGTTTGAGAGTTCGCTTAAGTTTTCTTTGAGCGGTTCAGGCTTGTGGGCAAATTTACCGTCTGGAGTGTCATTTAAATATATCGTTTCTACCCCCAGTTTTTCAAAGAGGTAAGGATCGATTACGGAAGCGGAAGCATTGATCGTGTCCACTCCCGCTTTGAATTTTCGCGCTCGGATAGCCTCCAGATTTATGTGTTTTAAAATTTCATTAACATGTTCTTTTGTAAAGTTAGGATTGTGCATAAAATTTTTTCATTTTTTTTATTTCTTCTTCGGTTAGGTAAAGAGCATTCTTGTTTATAAATTTGAGCCCGTTGTATTCTATCGGATTGTGCGAAGCGGTAATTATGATCCCGCCGTCGTAGTTATGTTTTCTGATCGAAAAGAGAATTGTCGGGGTAGGGAGGATATCGCCATCTATGGCTTCCACATTTAAATTTTTTAATTCTTCCAAAATCGTTTTTTTGATAGCCGGTCCGCTTTCGCGCCCGTCTCGCCCGATAAGTATTTTGGGTTTTTCCTTGCCGGAGTCTTCTTTCACGAACATTCCAAAAGCCCTCGCATATTTTTTTGAGATCCTTTCGGTTAAAGTTTTGCCCCAGATACCGCGGTATCCGGAGACATTCAATTCCGGCACTTTCGGCATAGTTTAGATACTAACATAATTTAAGTTAAATAGATGTGTTAATATATAAATATGCAAAGTTATACTAAAAATAGAAAAGCGCTGTTTGATTACGAAATTTTGGAAAAATACGAGGCGGGTATTGAGCTTTTTGGTTTTGAAGTAAAATCCGTACGGGCAGGCAGAATGTCCTTGGAAGGCGCTTTTGTCATAATCCGCGGCGGGGAGGCATTTTTGATAAACGCAAACATTCCACCATATCAGCCGAATAATACAGAGAAAGACTATGATCCACTGCGCAATCGGAAACTTCTTTTAACTAAAAAAGAAATCAGTGCTCTGGCAGGAAGCGAAAGAAATAAGAGTTTGACAATAGTGCCAGTTTCAGTGTATAATAAAGAGAGAAAAATAAAGGTGGAAATTGCGCTCGTTAAAGGCAAGAAAAAATTTGACAAGCGCGAAACTATTAAGAAAAGGGAAACAGAAAGAGAAATAAGACGCAAAATGAAAGATCGTTGAAATTTATATATGGGGATGCAAGGCATAGACAGACGGCAATTGCCAAAGATGCATATTGAGCATGAACGCAAACTCACAAAACTTCGTTCAAAATGTTAATTGCAAAATTAGCTAATAAAGCAATGGCAAGAATTTCTCCATATTTCGGTATGCAGGATTTCGCTTTTGCTCCGGCTTTCGCTTAAGAGAACCGGTGTCTTTCTCGTAGACTTCCGATATACGAATGAAGGCATAATATTATCGGAATAGCTCCGACCTCGCTTCGCCATCGGATCGAAATTAAAGAAGCTCGATTAAAAAATATTTTGCTCGTTTAATAATTTTTTAATCTAAAACAAAAAACAAGCTAAATATGTAGATTTCTTTGCAAGACCCTTCTGCACGGGGGCTCAATTCCCCCCATCTCCACTGCTTTAAAAACTTCTAATCGGAAGTTTTTTATGCTATAATGCATTGTCATGCAAATCAATTTTTTAAATCAAAAAGAACCGGAAAACAAGGGCAAAAAGGGGAAAGGAAATCCTAATTTTTCCGGCAACATACTGGGCGCGCTTTTAATCTTTATGACTATCACCGCGCTTTATTTGCTTGTTTCCGGCGGAACGAAAAATGTAAAGGAAATTTCAATTACCGATCTCGCCAAAAGTGTGACGGCCGGAGAAGTAAAAAGCATTTCCGTACAAGGAGAAGACCTTTCAATTACTTATAAAAACGACGAAGTGAAGAAAGCAAAGAAAGAAACCGAAGCCTCGCTTTCAGAAACCCTGGCCAATTACGGCATAAAGCCGGAGGTTTTGAATGCGGTAAATATCTCAATCCAAAGTGATACAGGGTTTTGGTATTGGATGATAAATGTATTACCCATCCTTATTCCGATCATTTTCATAATTTTTTTCTTCTGGTATATCTCGCGCCAAGTGAAAGGTGCAGGCATGCAGGCATTTTCCTTCGGCCAATCAAAAGCCAGAATCACCGACCCAAATGACAAAAATAATAAAGTGACCTTCAAAGACGTAGCCGGATGCAAAGAAGCCAAAGAAGAATTAAAAGAGATCGTGGATTTCTTGAAAAATCCGAAAAAGTTTTTGGATATCGGCGCCAGGATCCCGAAAGGAGTTATCCTAACCGGCGCTCCTGGTACCGGAAAAACTTTACTTGCCAGGGCAGTAGCAGGGGAAGCCAGCGTGCCTTTTTTTCATCTTTCTGGTTCTGAATTCGTAGAAATGTTTGTCGGGGTGGGCGCTTCGCGCGTGCGAGATCTTTTTAAAATGGCCAAGAAAGCCGCTCCGGCGATAGTCTTTATGGACGAAATCGATGCTATCGGACGCACTCGAGGAGGCGGATATGGCGGAGGCAATGACGAGCGCGAACAGACCCTGAACCAAATCTTGGTGGAAATGGATGGTTTTGAGCCGAATGAAAAAGTAATCGTGATGGCAGCCACTAACAGGCCGGATGTGCTTGATCCGGCGCTTATACGCCCGGGGCGTTTTGATAGAAAAGTAATGCTTGATCTACCGGATAGGATCGACAGAGAAGAAATCTTGGCGATTCATGCCAAATTCAAGCCTTTGGCGGAAGATGTAAACCTGAAATTAATCTCCGAGAGAACCCCGGGCTTTTCCGGCGCGGATTTGTACTCTTTGATGAACGAAAGCGCAATACTTGCGGCCAGGGAGAACCGCAAAAAAGTTTTCCAATTTGATCTGATCCGCGCCATTGAGAAAGTGATGCTGGGTCCGGAGCGGAAAAGCCACCTTCTCTCCAAGAAAGAAAAGGAAATCACAGCTTATCATGAAGCTGGCCATGCGCTCGTAGCTTCGGTCTTGCCGAATGCCGATCCAGTGCACAAGGTTTCTATTATCGCTCGCGGCAGTGCCGGCGGATATACTTTGAAGCTTCCATTGGAAGACAAACGCCTGCAGTCAAAGAAAGAATTTATAGACGATATCGCCATGTCACTCGGCGGATATGTCGCCGAGAAAATGATTTTTGGCGATATTACCACCGGACCTTCGAGCGATTTACAGACGGCGACCAGCATGGCTCGCGCCATGGTAACGCGCTGGGGGATGTCCGACGCTATCGGCCCTGTCGCTTTCGGTAGCGAAGGGGGCAGACATAATTTTTGGGTGGAAGAACGCGAAGAATCTTATTCGGAGGCTATCTCTGCCAAGATTGACGCTGAAGTTTCAAGGATAATAGATGACGGATTAAAATCTGCCGAGAAAGTTTTGACCGAACACAGGAAAACCCTGGATGCTTTAGCGAAAAAGCTCATAGAAGTAGAAACATTGGAGCAAGGTGAGTATGATAAGATAATTATCGCACATGGCATAATGCCGAAGAAAAAAGAAGAAGCCAAGCTTGAAATAAAAAGCTGATTGGTTAATATAGTATTAACTAACCGTCCTTAGCTCAGTTGGTTAGAGCACAGAGCTTATACCTCTGGGGTCCTTGGTTCGAATCCAAGAGGACGGACAAAATTAGTTTAAAAAGGTATCTCCCGTGATATACTTTTTGTATGATAAATCAACAATTGTTGGATTTTATTAGATGACAACTGCAGGCAGGCTTAACTAAAGAAAAGATAACTGTTGAACTTTTAGCTAATGATTGGAATTCTCAAGACGTTGAGGAAGGTTTTAATGCTGTAAAAATTCCAGCTGCGACCTATTCTTATGCTGGAGACAATAATTTTTTCCAGCAATACAAAAATTACAAACAACTCAACCTGATGATCAAGTTTTACCTTTGACGACGCAAATTGAACAACCAATTAACACAGCATCAAATATTCAACCGAATAAACCGCTAGATTCGTCCTTAAGTGTTTATAATGATCCTTACGGTTTGTATTCGTTTAGTTATCCCAAAGAAGGGAGTATTGAGAAAACAAGAAACGATTCTTTATATCCACAAGTCTTGTTAAATGTTTGTATACTGTTTTCTTTATACCTCTTGAATTCACGCTCTCGAACTATCGCGTGGAATGTTTTTGCGTTTCTCCCGCTACACAGGGTGGCTATTAAAAGATCTGATATTGTAGGTGTCTTATAAGACATATTTATATGTTAACATACTTGACGGCCGTCTGAAAGTGCTAATGGATAGGTATTTGCAAGTATATATACATCCTTATTCAAAATGAAATTCCCTTGTTTTTTGGTACGCTTTTTCTTTAAGCAGGGGGTATTTTGAAAGTTCCAAATCTTCTGAAATCAGGCGGATGGCTTCCGTCCTGGCCGCTTCCACCATTTTTATATTTTTTATCGCTTCCATACCAAGGTCGGAGATACCCCATTGTTTTCCCCCTGAGAGTTCCCCCGAGCCTCGCAGGGTAAGATCAAGCTCAGCCAATTCAAACCCGTTTTTCGCATTTTTAAAAGCTTTAAGTCTCTGTATGGTTTTTTCTGTCTTAGTGTCGGCAAAAACATAACAATAGGCTTGATGATTGCTCCTGATGATTCGCCCTCTTAGCTGATGGAGCTGGGCCAACCCAAATCTTTCCGCTCCTTCTATTATTATGATAGTTGCATTTTCGACATTTACCCCCACTTCCACCACAGAGGTAGCGCAGAGAATGTCTACTTTGCCTTCGGAAAAGTTTTTCATTACTTCGTCTTTTTTCTTCTTGCTCATCTTCGAGTGAAGCACGCCGATTTCATATTCCGGAAAAATTTCCTTTTTCAATCTTTTTGCCTCCGCTATGGCGGATTTTGCTTGAATTGCCATTTCTTTTTTTGGATCCGGTTCATCTATCCTGGGGCAGATCACATACATCTGCCTGCCTTTTTTGATTTCTTCCCTTACTTTTTCGTAAGTCTCGTCGCGCCTGTCGGGCGCGACGATCTCAGTGATTATTTCTTTTCTGCCTTTTGGCATTTCGGCAAGCAAAGATAAATCAAGATCGCCATATATAGTCAAGGCAAGAGTGCGAGGGATAGGAGTAGCAGTCATAGAAAGAAGATGCGGAGCGACGCCGTCTTTGCGCACCAGTTTTCTCCTTTGGGTTACACCGAATCTATGCTGTTCATCTATTACAACTAGCGCCAAATTCTTGAATTTCACGGATTTTTGTATGAGCGCATGGGTGCCGATCAGGATCGGTATCTCGCCGTTTGTTGTCCATTTTAGAAGCTGGGAGCGCGAAATATCCGTCCAGTTTACCCCGCCATTGGCGGGGCTGTAAACTTTAGAAGGAAACTTACGGCAACCGGATCCGGTAATAAGGCCGATATTGATCGGTTTATGGCTGAAGTACTTTATGAAAGATTCAAAATGTTGAGTCGCCAATATCTCCGTGGGCGCCATATAGGCGACTTGTAGGTTGTTTATGCTATATTTGTTAAGTACTGTAGCGTAAGCGACAGCAGCTGCCACAGCCGTTTTTCCGCTTCCCACGTCTCCTTCCAGGAGTCTCGACATGGGGAATTCTTTTTTCATATCTTCCAATATGGTTTTTATCGATTCCTTCTGAGAAGAAGTAGGATAAAACGGAAACCTTTTTATAAATTCTTCCGATTCTTTTTGGGGTAAGTTTATGCGGAAGGATTTATTTTTTTTATATTCCATTTTATCCCGCTGGCGCCCCAGCTGTATGAAAAATACTTCTTCGAAAGCGAATCTCTTGCGGGCAGATTCGGCATCTTTTTTATTCCTTGGCTTGTGTATCCAGATCAGGGAAGTTTTGAGCGAGGGCAGGTTGTATCTTTTCAAAATTTCTTCCGGGACATAATCTTTCACGCCGTCTAAGGTTTTATTCCTCAATATTTTTTCTATGGCGTGATAAAACCATTTTGAAGAGATGCCTCTCGTCTCATGATAAATAGGGAAGGAGAAACCGCCAAAGTTGGACATTGACAGTTTTTTTTCTGCCAATGTCCGACTTTGACGGGAAAATAAAGTGTCATGAGTGTTTATCGGAAGGCCGGGAGTTTTCTCTGTTTCCGGGTTTGATAGAAATATGCCATGTTTTCCTTTTCCGACCCTGCCGGTCAATTTTATATTTTCTCCCGGGCGGATAATTTTTGCCATATAGGCTTGGTTGAACCATATGACTTTTATTTTGCCGGATAAATCTTCTGCCTCGCCTTCCGCCATTGGAATTTTTGACCTAAATCCCTTCTTTGTTTTCAGTTTTGATATTTTTGCCAATATGGTGGCCGTTTCCCCGGGGACCAATTCCGCGATATTTTTCATTTCGCTTATGTCACTGTATCTTACAGGAAAATGAAAGAGAAGATCGGATACGGAAAAAAGATTGAGCCGATTCAAGGCCTTTTTTTGCATGACATCCAAGCGAAACGCATTTTCCAGTTTGTCCGCAAGTTGCATGCGGAGACGAGAGGATTCGAACCTCCGAGGGCTTTTAGACCCTACCTCGTTAGCAGTGAGGCGCTTTCGACCACTCAGCCACGTCTCCTTTATTGAGTGAACTTTATCACTTTATCATATTATCTATCTTTTTCAATTTTTCTGTTATAATTTTGATATGTCTACCAAGGGGTTTGTCACTATAATTATAATAGCCATTATAATTATTTTTGGCCTAAAATTTGTCAGCAATTAAATTTTTCTATTCAAGAAAGAAAAGAGCGCAGGCACGAGTGAAATAATTATGATAATTAGAATAGCAGGCAGTAGGTAAGCGTCTATATTCGGCATTTTTTCTCCTAGAAAATATCCCAAAAGCGTAATGCCCGCTCCCCAGAATATTCCGCCTACTATATTATAAATGAGGAATACTCTGTATTTCATGTTGCCGACGCCGGCCAATATGGGAATAAATGTCCTTATGACCGGCATAAATCGCGCCAGCAATATGGTTTTTCTTCCATGTTTTGCATAGAACTTTTCCGCGTCGGACACATATTTCTTCTTAAAGAAGAAAGAATCTTCTCTGTTAAAAATTTTAGGCCCGAATTTTTTCCCTAAAATATATCCGACTTGATCCCCGAGCACTGCGCCCAATATTACCGCTAAGACAAGCGGAACAATGCCCAAATAGCCTTGGGAAGCGAGAAGTCCGGCAGTAAAGAGCAATGAATCGCCCGGCAAGAAAAAACCAAAAAAAAGTCCGGACTCGGCGAAAATGATCGCAAAGATTCCCAAATAGCCTGCAGTTTTAACAAGCAGAGGAAGATTAAAATTTAAAATTTGCTCTACAATAAATTAAAATTTTAATTGCTAATAGATTAAGTATAGCTTGTTCTCGTGTTCTGTCAATTTTAAATTTATGCTATATTATGGGCATGACATTTTTGGATGAAATAAAACAGAAAACCTGGGATTTTATCTATAAATTTTTCCTGCCAGCCAGAAAATTTCTTATGAAAATAGGCTTGATTTGGCATAAAAAAGGCAGGCAAAGGTATCACATAGGCTGGCTTGCTCCCGGTAAGACATTGGAAGATTTGAAAAAACACCTTTTTACGAAATGGGACTTTGGCAACCACTTTATTGCCTGGATAGACGAGGATCAAGTGCTTTCCTGGAGGAAGCTCGCGGATTTTGAAGACCAATATCATTTGCGAGTCTACAAAGACGGAGAAATTTGCGGACATTTCGAATACACTCCCGAAGCACATCCGCTTGAGCACATGGAAGAAAAAGGAGAAGTGGACAAAACCAAAGACTTTCTGAAATTCTTAGGCGAATACTGTATCCGGGAAAAATACATTTCGTACCTAAAGCTTGACCCAGACGCCTTTGATCCTAAATCTGAGGTGACCATAGAAAAGATAAAATAAAATTTATCCTTTTATTCCATTTTTGATTCCGGCAGGACGAGGTCCCAGAGTTTGCCGGCGACGTTGTTTGGTTTTCCAAAGAGAGGATAATGGTGCAAATCTATAAAAGGCAAGGAATTACATTCTATGATTCCGCAATACTGTTCAGTGTACCAAGACTCCGATATATTTTCAAAAATAAGATCTACCCCTACCAACGGATCTTTCAAATAAGCGCCCAATTTTTCCAGCATTTTTATATTTTCCGGATGAATTTGATCGGTTACTTCGGTAGTAGTCCCGCCGATGCCGCGGCTCGTTTTTTGCGAGAAAGTTACGATTCTGCCTTTGGCTGGGATGTCGTTCATGGTGATGCCTTCACGTTTCAACTCAATTTCCGCATCCGAATCAATTACGATCTTGTGAAAAATAGGGCCTTTGCGTTCCGGCCGTTCGTTTTCCCTGTCATAAAGTTCTTGCAGGGTGTGTATCCCGTCGCCTACGACTTCGGGCTGATCGCGCCTAACTACGCCGACTAATTTTCCTCCGACTAAGGTCGCCCGGAAAAGAAAACCGCGCAGTTCTTCTTCGACGACAACGATCGGGGAAAGTTTCTTGGCCTTTTTAAATCCGTAGATAAGTTTTTCAGGCGTATCGATATGGATCAAGGTGTGGCGCGAACGCGAGCCCAAGTTCGGCTTGGTTATCACAGGCTTATCTATGCTATTAAAAATTTTCAGCGCTTTTCTTTTCGTAAAAGCAGTACCTCCGCGCGCTACCGGCAAGCCTTCTTTTATAAATTTCTTTTTCATGACGCCTTTATTATCCATCCATTTTAGAGCGTCGGATTCTTCGCCATCTGGACGAGGCAAACCGTCAAAATTTATCACCTTACCTTTATATTCCGCTATAAAGGCATCCCTTATTATGCCCATTTTAAATTCTTTCATTCTGATTCCGCGTCTTTCCGCTTCTTGCCAAAAACACTTGGTGCGTAGAGAATCTTTTTCGTCTGGTTTGTCGGAAAAGTAGGCGAGCTTTAAAAAAACCATTGTTTTCATAAAAGGTACCGAGAGGTTGTTTGAGATGGCCTCAGCGGTGCTTTTGAAAATGAGTTCCATAAAATCAAAAAGCGGCTGTCCGATATAATCAAAAACGACCGACATATACGCCACCCAGTGCACTTCCTGCGCCGGTTCGCAATCTTTGCAATATTTCATTTCCTTATTATATCTGAATGATTTATTGACCTCAAGTTCTAATCTGAATTGTAACATTCTTAAATATTTTCCTCGGAGTCAAATAGAAAAGTTGATGAAAAAGATAAAGGTGTCATCATAATATTCATGATCAATAAATAGTTTAGAGGCTAAAAATAACCATTCCACATATCAGCCATGGCGTAGATGTGCCAAGTGATACAAATTCTGCATATGCAGAAAATGTATCATTGAAAGGTCTGCCTTTAGACAATTTAATCTCTGAATAAGAATTAGTGCGCCACGGTAAAGGCGATTATTTTTTTGACTCCGCTTTGTTTTAAAATTTTCTTCGCTTCGTTTAAAGTGGCGCCGGTAGTGGTGACATCGTCTATCAAAATTACATTTTTATTTTTTATCTTTTCCCGATGCTCTACTGAAAAAGTTCCCTGCAAATTTCTTAATCTCTCGCTCCTGTTTTTGATGCGCGCTTGATGTTCGGTTTCTTTTATTTTTGTCAGAATATTTTCTTACAAAGGAAACTTTCTTTTTAATTTTCTATCTAACCTATAGCGTAGATTGTTTTGTTTTAGATTTTTTTCATCCAGTTTTATCAAATTTTTACAACTGAGCCCTGTTCGATGGTAGCCTCGCTCGTCCAGTCTCGCTCGGGAAAGTGTAACCGGCATAATAATGGTATTGCTAAAATTTTTAGTCAGTCGGAAATCCGCGAACTCTACCAATCTTCTGCGTTAAAGGACCTCGGCGAACACTTC
>CAYQKC010000021.1:0-11155 GCA_964418145.1 uncultured Candidatus Saccharibacteria bacterium | reverse complement strand
TATATGTTCAGTTAAGGAAAAGCACTACGATATACTGTAGTAAATTATATGGCAGTTAGAGCTTAAAGCTCTAACTGAGCTTTTTTGTGGTTTTTTGTTTTAAATGGTATAATATAACTAAGGCGAAAAAGCCTTATTTTTTCTTGTTTTATGGACGAAAAGAAAGATTATTCAAATTTGCACGTAGGTTTAGTGCTTAAATATTTTTGGCAAGCGATAAGATATTACAAGGTATCTTTTTTTACGGTTGTCGGGATGATAACCCTCTCTTCGGCGCTTGATGTCTATATTCCGCTCCAATACTTGAAACTTTGGGATATTTTAAGTAAAAATAATTTCAATCTTTTTCCAGATGCAAGATGGGTAATAATTTTTATACTTATTTTAAACTTCTCTCGTTGGGCAATGCGCAGAATTTCCGGATTTTCCCTTTCTTACTTTGAGAGCGGTGTGATGTCTGGTTTGCGCGAACAGGGATTTTCTTATATGCTCGGCAATTCTTACTCTTTCTTTGTAAATAATTTCGCCGGTTCGCTTACTCAGAAAATAAATAAATACGCAAGGGCATTTGAAAAATTAACCGATAGAATGATATCGGATGGCCTACCGCTCTTCGTCAGGGGAATAGGCGTAGTGATAGCCGTTTATACTCTTTTGCCTAAATATGCCTATATTTTAGCCGTTTTTTGTGTCGTATTTTTAATAACCGCTCTTATCTATACCAGATATAAATTAAAATATGATATTAAAGCAGCGCTTGCGGATACTAAAACTACAGGATCGCTTTCCGATTCAATCAGCAATCATTCCACTATCCAATCATTTACCGGGCATGATTACGAGAAGGAGAAAGTCGGCGGAGTAATTGAAGACCAAAGAAAAGCGACAGTTTTGAATTGGTATCTTTGGGAAGGTTTAGGGGCGATACAGAGTTTTTATTCTTTCTTGATAGAATTTATTTTGTTTTATATAGCTTTAGGAGACTGGCTTGCTTCAGCTATAACATTACCTTTTATTATACTTCTGCAGAGCTATATGAATAGGCTCATAGATAATTTATGGAGTTTTGCCGCCATTGTCAGGTCTTTTTATGACAGTTTTGCTGATGCTCAGGAGATGGTAATAATTATGGATACCCCTTACGAGATAAAAGACAAAGCAGAAAGCGAAGTTAAGAATGTGAAGGGGAAAGTATCCTTTGAAAATGTGACCTATGTTTATAAAAACAATAGCAGTAAGGTTTTAGACGATTTTTCTTTGACTATTCCGGCAGGGCAAAAAGTGGCCATCGTCGGCTCATCCGGTGCCGGCAAAACGACCTTTGTCAGGCTGTTAATGAGGCTTTTTGACTTGACTGAAGGGAAAATAACGATTGATGGCGCGGATATTAGTAAAATCTCTCAAGAAAATCTACGCGAGAATATTGCTTTTGTTCCACAAGAGCCGATACTCTTTCATAGGACCTTAATGGAAAATATCCGTTATGGCAAGCGAGATGCTGCGGACTCGAAAGTATTACAGGTTGCCAAATTAGCGCATTGCGATGAATTTATACAGAAACTTCCGCTCAAATATGAGACTTATGTAGGGGAGCGCGGAGTAAAGCTTTCTGGCGGAGAGCGTCAGAGAGTGGCTATCGCAAGAGCAATATTGAAAGATGCGCCGATACTCGTCTTGGACGAAGCTACGTCCTCGCTTGATTCCCAATCTGAATCTTTGATTCAGGATGCTTTGGTGCATTTAATAAAAGGAAAAACGACCATTGTCATTGCTCATCGCCTTTCCACGATCAGGCAGATGGATAGGATTATCGTGCTTGAAAAGGGGAAGATTATAGAAGACGGCACGCACGAAGAATTGTTAAACAAAAAAAGCGGACTTTATAAAAAGCTCTGGGATTTGCAAGCTGGAGGTTTCAAGAATTATTTGTAGAATTTATCGGTAATAATGATCATCAGTTCATTACCGAGCCTCATATCTTTCTTGATGTTCATAAAGAGATTTTCGTAAGGCAGGGGAGAAACCCAAACCGTATTTTTTACGCACACAAAATTCGCTTTTTTGAGCAGGTAGCGCAGCGCTTCGCGCTCGCCTTTTCTGTTTTCCGGTATGTCTAAAATAATTATTCTCCACATTCCGTCCCAAGTTTTTGATACGAGCGCTCCGCTACCTTCCAATTTAAGGTAGTTCAATTTATTCTTGCCTTTTTTTGTGAGTTTTAGATATTTTTTATTGTCGGATTTTAGTATCTCAATGAAACCATTTTCAGCCAGGTTTTTGATTGCACGCGAAAAGGCATATTTTTTCTTAATATTATTAAACCTCACCTCTTCATCTCTCTCCTTAGTAAGGAGAGAGATTGGGGAGAGGTGGATCTTGTCTTTTATCTCTTCTTCTGCCACCGCTGATTTTTCAGCTAAAATATTTAGTATTTTATTGGAATATTCATTTTTTTTATTATCTTTCATACTTTTTATTCTTGCGAAGCTCCGACCTTCACAAAACTTAACCAATCTAATAACTCTTCTAATATATTTTCTTCTTTTGGAAAGTAATTTGGAAATTTTTCCCCAGAAAGTATATTTCTGTATTTTGTTTTTTTAGAAAAGTAATCATGAAGGCTGGAATATTCATAATTCAGTAACAATATTTTTGCCTTTCCTATATTTTTTATACCATTATCTTTCCATTTAGTTTCTCCAGGTATTAGTTTGATAGGGTTTAGATGTATGTAAGAAAAAATATATTTTAAATATTCGTCTTTTTTTATATGTTCTGATTTAAATTTTCCTTGAAAAAGATTACCATTACGATTATATTTTTTATTAAAATACATAGAATATCCAGTCATCACTTTTCTCATTAAGGTACTTATTCCATTTTCCGTTATTTCTTTTACTAAAATATGAAAATGGTTAGGCATCAATACCCATGCGCCAATAGCAACCAATTGTTTGCCTCTATCTAAGGTGAACAATTCTGTGAAGCTCCGACCTTCGCGAAATAATTTTTGGAGATCTACTGATTCTGTAGTATTACACAAGTAAAGGAGCATAATAAAACGATGATAATCATGTAAATCTTTAAATATCTCGCGCTTATCTGTTCCTCTGTTGTAAAGGTGATAATACTCTTCAATTGAAAACGTGTGGGTTCTATTCATAATTTATATTATACCGTGAAGCTCCGACCTTCACAAGTTTTTTTATGATTTAGATACTTGACACTATATCACAAGGGAGTATAATACTCAACAAGTATTTTGCGGTCACAAAAAATATGTTATTATACTTGATATAAATATAAAAAATTTATATAAATATAGGTACAGAGAAAACTGACATATTATCTACAAAGCGTTATCAATTTGATTCTTTGGAATCCGCAAAAGATTTTATAGAAGAATATGTAAAAACAAATAATTTAACATTAATCAATAAAAATTATTAATTAATTTTTGAATTTTTATGGAAAATGAAAACAGTTTTGAATATTTAGACAGAAGATCAAAAGATTTTTTTAATAATCTTTTGTCAGAAGATTCCGAGGTAGAGAATGCTAAATATAAAGCAATGAGGAGTGATTTTTTGAGTGTAAGCGATAAATTCAAAGGAGATGAAGAAAAATTGAAATCAATAATGAAAGACTGGGTAGATTATTGTCATTGTCTAATAGAATCACGAGATTATAGTAATGATTTAATTTACAACGAAGATCGTGAAAAAGATAATGATATATTTACAAAATTGGATAAAATTAGAAAGTTTGCCGAAAGTATAGAAAAAAATTTGAAATTCTATTGGAAAACAAAGCTGAGATTACTAAGGCCAATAAAATTTTAAAAGAGAAAAATATTTAATTATAATCCCGAAAGTCAAAATCGGGAGATTAAAATAAAAATAATTTATATAAAATATGAGTAAAATAATAGGTATAGACTTAGGTACAACAAATTCGGCAATGGCTATCATAGAAGGTGGAGTACCAAAAATTATAGAAAATGTGGAAGGGAATAGAACTACTCCTTCTATCGTTGCTACTGCAAAAAATGGAGACAGAATTGTGGGGCTTCTAGCAAAGAGACAAGCTGTTACCAATCCGGAAAATACTGTTTATGAGATAAAAAGATATATGGGTCATAGGTTTGATGATCCGGGTGTACAGAAAGACAAAACTTCTGCGCCTTTTAAAATAGAAGCAGGAGAAGATGGTGGAGTAAAAGTAAAAATGAGCGATAAATTTTACCGGCCGGAGGAAATTTCCGCGATGATTTTGCAGAAAATAAAATCAGATGTGGAAACCAAGCTCGGAGAAAAAATCACCGAGGCAGTGATCACTGTGCCGGCATATTTCAACGATGCGCAAAGAAAAGCTACAAAAGATGCTGGCCAAATTGCCGGCCTTGATGTGAAAAGGATTATCAATGAACCAACCGCCGCAGCACTTGCTTATGGATTTAATAAAAAGAAAAACGAGAAGATAGTAGTGTATGATTTTGGTGGCGGTACTTTTGATGTATCCGTACTAGAAATCGGTGATGATGTCATCGAAGTAAAATCTACTGATGGAGACAGTCATATGGGTGGAGGCGATATCGACAGAAAAATAATCAGTTGGATAGCAGAGGAATACAAAAAAGAATCTGGTATCGATGTGACTCGAGATCCTCTAGCAGGACAGAGATTAAAAGAAGCAGCTGAGAAAGCAAAGCACGAGCTCTCTACCACTATGGAAGCGGAAATCAATATCCCATTCATTACTTCCGATGCGAGCGGTCCGAAACACCTCCTTATGAAAATGACCAGGGCCACACTTGAATCTTTAGCTAAAGAGTATGTTGATCGATCTATTGAAATTACCAAGAGAGCATTGGAAGCATCTCCATTTAAGATGAATGAAATCAACGAAATAATCTTGGTCGGCGGGCAGACCAGGATGCCGGCTATCGTGGAAGCGGTCAAGAATCTTTTCGGCAAAACTCCGAATATGACGATTAATCCTGATGAGGTAGTGGCCCTCGGTGCCGCAGTGCAAGGCGGAGTGATTGCCGGCGATGTGCGCGATGTGCTCTTGCTCGATGTGACCCCGCTATCCTTGGGGATCGAGACTTTGGGCGGAGTTGCCACTAAATTGATTGAAAGGAATACGACTATTCCGGCTTCAAAATCACAAGTGTTTTCCACAGCAGCAGATAATCAAACCTCGGTTGAAATCCATATCGTGCAAGGCGAACGCCCAATGGCCGGAGATAATAAATCTCTAGGCAGGTTTATTCTAGACGGCATTCCGCCGGCGCCAAGAGGTATTCCTCAAGTGGAAGTGACTTTTGATATTGACGTCAACGGGATTCTCGACGTGAAAGCTACCGACAAAGCTTCCGGCAAAGCGCAATCAATAAAAATTGAAGCGAGCTCGGGGCTTAAAGAAGAAGACATTAAAAAAATGCAACAAGATGCCGAACTGCATGCCGAAGAGGACAAAAAGAAAAAAGAAGTCGTGGATATAAAGAATACAGCCGAAATGATTATCTATACTGCCGAAAAATCCTTGAAAGACAATGAGGCAAAAATTCCCGCCGATGTAAAAGATAGCGTCAATGCAAAGATCACCGCTCTTCGGAACGTAAAAGATGGCACCGATGCCGAGGCGATCAAAAAAACGACTGAAGAGCTTTCTGCTGAGATGTCTAAAATCGGCGAGGCCATGTCTAAGGCTTCTTCGGAAGGCAACCCTTCGGCAAGCGGAGGACCTTCAACTCCGGAAGAACAAGGCCCGGAAGTAAAAGATGCTGAATTCAAAGAAGGGGACCAGGGCGAAAATCCAAAACAATAATAAATGTTAAAAGCCGAGTTTTTAACATTTTAAGATAGTGGACACCGAGTGTCCACTATCTTTGCGTTATGGGTATATAGAGTGAATTATGCTATGAATGTCTGCAATGTTATAAAACAGCGCGCTCAAAATTTTGTACTTATTGTTCCGATTGCCAAGATTGTTTCTTTGGTTTTGATTTGAGCGGATGCATGAATTGCGTGATGTGCATAAATCTTCGGAATAAGAGTTATTGTATAAAAAATAAACAATATACAAAAGAAGAATATGAGAAAGAATTAGAGAAAATGAATCTTAATGATCATTCCTCCATTGAAAAGTATAAAAAAGAATTTTATAATTTTTCCCTTGGATTCCCTCATAGATATGCTTATATTAAAAAATCTATCCGTTCAAATGGAGATTTTCTAATTAATTGCAAGAACGTAAAATATGCCTTTCAAGTGATCAATGGAGAAAATCAAAAGTTTATTTTCGGTAGCGATACCACAAAAGATACATATGACAGCGTAATGAGTGGAAAAGCAGAGCAATGTTATGAAGTGGTAGTTGCAGATAATTCCCAGAGAAATTATTTCTCAGTTTTTTGTTTTCAATGCAGAGATATTCTTTATTCACAGTTTTCACCCTCTTCCGAGAATTGCCTTGGTTGTGTTGGGTTAAAGAAAGGGGTGTATTCCATCTTTAATAAACGCTATTCCCAAGAAGAATACAAAATCCTAAAAGAAAAAATTATAGAGCATATGAAAAAGACGGGGGAATGGGGAGAATTTTTTCCGCGAAGCATTTCTCCTTATGCATATAATGAAACTTTTAATATGGATTTTTTTCCTTTGAATAAAAAAGAAGTTTTGGAAAAAAGAATGAAATGGAAAGAGGAAACTGAAAAAAATTATATTGTGACTTTGAAAGCGGAAGAAATACCTAAAAGTGTAGAAAAAATAAGTGAAAGTATTTTAAATGAAACTATCGGATGTTTGCACGGAGGAAAATGTAAACATAAATGTTCTACTGCTTTTAGATTGATTGACAGAGAGTTTAAGTTATATAAAAAAATGGGTATACCAGTTCCTCGTTTGTGCCCGAATTGCCGTTATTATGAGAGATTAGAAAATAGACGTCCGATAAAATTGTGGCACAGGAGGTGTATGAAAGAGGGTTGTGAAAATGAATTCGAGACAAGCTATGCGCCGGAGAGGCCGGAGATTGTGTATTGCGAGGAGTGCTACAACAAGGAAATTTATTAATTCCCCCATAAATTGTCAAAGGTGCCCTTTGACAATTTATGGGGGAAGGTGTATTAACCTTATTTTGTGCTATAATTTTATTATATGGAATTTTCAGATCTGCCTAAAAATAAGGATATAACTTATCTAGGCTACACGACATATCGAGACAAAAACCAGCTTTTCGGTATCAAGCGCAAAGACAGGCGCCAGCATGTGTACATACTTGGAAAATCCGGTACCGGTAAATCAGCCCTGCTTTCCAATATGATCATTCAAAATATCAACAACGGGAGCGGCGTCTGCGTAGTGGATCCGCACGGAGAAACAGTAGAAGGAATAGTTTCGGCTATTCCTCCACATCGCATGAAAGACGTCGTTTACTTTAATCCGGCCGACACGGATTTCCATATCGGTTTCAATGTGCTCGAACTTGTGGACCCGAAATATAAACACTTGGTCGCTTCAGGATTGATGGGGATTTTTACCAAGATTTGGGCGAATGCTTGGAGTGCCAGAATGGAATATATCTTAAATAATACCATTTTGGCTTTACTTGATACTCCAGGTTCGACACTTCTCGGCATTCAGAGAATGCTTGTCGACAAGGATTACCGCCAAAAAATAATTTCCAATTTAAAAGATCCGGTGATTAAGGCTTTTTGGATTCACGAATATGAAGCTTGGCAGGATAAATTCAGAAATGAAGCTATCGCGCCTATCCAAAACAAAGTCGGCCAATTCCTCTCTACTTCTATCATCAGAAACGTAGTCGGCCAATCAAAGAGCACCATCAATATCTTTGATATTATGAATCAAAGCAAGATTTTTTTGGTAAATGTTTCCAAGGGACGCATTGGCGAAGACAACTCTGCGCTTTTGGGTGGAATGATTATCACAAAAATTCAGCTTGCTGCTATGGAACGTGTGCGTATTCCCGAAGAAGAGAGAAAAGATTTTTACCTTTACGTGGACGAATTTCAAAACTTTGTTACGGAGTCTTTTGCCTCTATTTTGTCTGAAGCCCGAAAATATAGGCTGAACTTGACTGTGGCGCACCAATATACCGCCCAACTTGTTTCCGATAAAGGTGCCAATGTGCGCGACGCGGTTTTCGGCAACGTCGGGACGATCATAGTCTTCCGCGTAGGCGCCGACGATGCTGAATTCTTGGAGAAAGAATTTGAGCCCGAATTTACTCCGCAAGACATAGTGAACCTGCCGAACTACAAAGTATATCTGAAGCTTATGATCGACGGCATAACCTCCAGGCCTTTTTCCGCCAAGACTATCCCACCTTTGATCAAAGTCGGCAATAAATCCATAGAAACGGAAGTTATAAGGACTTCGCGGGAACTTTTCTGCCGTCCGAGAGAAGAAGTTGAAACAGAGATCAATAGCTGGAGCGGAATGGCTTTAGGCGATGACGGCGAAGCAAGCGGGCTGAAATTTCCGGCTGTATGCTCATCTTGCAGAAAAGAAACCACTGTGCCTTTCAAGCCGGAGCCGGGCCGGGCAGTCTATTGCAGGGAATGCATAGCAAAAATCAAAGCCGGAGAATTAAAACCGGTCAGCAGTTCCATGAAGCAATTCAAGCGAGATGGGGAAAAATATTATAAGCCTCTGGCTGATTTGGGTATAGAATTCCAAAAGAAAGATATCGGCGTGGAAGGCATAAAATTCAAAGAGGGCGAAGACAGATATAAAGAGGAAAAACCCGTTTGTTATGAATTTGACGAGGAAAAGCCTTTTGCTTCAGTATCTCACAATAAGCCCAAGGTCATGTCTTCTATCAAAAAAGTTTTTATGAAAAAAGATAAAAGACCGCCGGAAAGAAAAGAAAATCCCGCCCTGAAAGAATTTTTGAACAAAGCTCTAAGAGAAGAAGTTCCTAAAAAAGAGGAAAAAAAGGAAGAAATTAAAGAAGAAAAGAAGCCGGAGCCGGAGATCGGCGCGATCTCGCTTAGCGAGCTTAAAAATGGAAGTGGAGAGCATAAGAACGGCAATGGGAACGGCGCGAAAGACAGGTCCGCCAGCAGGGAGGATATGGATAAATTGAAAGGGCTCATAGAATCGGCCAGTATTTCTGTAGAAGATAAAAAAGTTCCGGAAATTCCCGAAGACGTGTTGAAAAAAGTTTTGGAGTAGATGAAAAGCGAAATAAAAACCTGCCAGGTTTGCAAGAAAGAGTTTACTATCGAACCCGAGGATTTTTCTTTCTATGAAAAAATAAAAATTCCTCCGCCTACTTTTTGTCCGGAATGCCGGACCATTCGCCGGCTCTCTTGGCGCAATGAAATGTCTTTATTCAAGAGAAAGTGCGATGCGCCCGGCCATGAAGAAATGCTGATTTCCTTCATTCATCCAGAGGAGAAGCTCGTGGTCTACGATTCGCGGTACTGGTGGAGCGACAAGTGGAACCCTATTTCTTACGGCAAGGAATATGATTTTTCCAGGCCGTTTTTTGCCCAATGGAAAGAGTTAAGGGATTCTTTCCCTATCCAATGCCTTTCAAATATAAAAGCGACGAATAGCGATTATTGCAATGTGGCCGAGGGGAGCAAGGATAGTTACCTGAGTTCCGCTTCTTGGCGCATAGACAGGACGTTTTATTCAAATAGGATTTCTTATACCAAGGATTGCGCGGATTTGTATGTGGTCCATAAATCAGAGCTTTGTTATGAAGATATCTTTTGCACCGACTGCTATCATGTGATGTATTCTTTCAATTGCAAAAGCTGTGTAAATTCTTATTTCTTGTACGACTGCCACGGGTGCATAGACTGCTTTATGTGCTCCAATATGAGAAACAAGTCGTATTGTTTTCTAAATAAGCAATTAAGCAAAGAAGATTATTTCAAGTGTTTGAGCGAGGTAGACCTGAAAAGCTACAAGGCGGTTGAAGAGTTGAAAAAAGAATTTGAAGAAATGCGATTGAGATCATTGCATCGTTATATGAATTATACCAAGATAGTCAATTCAACAGGCGATAATCTGGATGGGGTAAAAAATTGCAAATTCGCCTTTGATGCGTCCGGTACTCGCATAGAAGATTCAAAATATGTGCATTGGGTAGCTATGCAGGCGAAAGATGCTTATGATTCCGGTCCGGGAGTAGGGGAAGCGGAGCTTGTGTATGAAGTGTTTGACACGGGAGTGGGGAATTTCCGCAATTTATTTACCAGCGTGGTGTACAGTTCGAGCAATGTCGAATATTCATTCAATTGCCACGGGTGCGATGATATATTCGGATGCCTCGGCCTCCGCTCTAAAAAATACTGTATTTTGAATAAACAGTATACTAAAGATGAATACGAATCGCTGATTCCCAAAATTAAAGAGCAAATGATGAATGTGCCTTATGTAGATAAATTGGGGCGGATCTATAAATACGGCGAATTTTTCCCGTCCGAACTTTCGACTTTCGGATATAATGAAACTCAAGCGCAGGACTATTTCCCGATTACTAAAGAAAAAGCGGTAGAGATGGGTTATAGGTGGCGCGAGAAAGAAAAGAAAAGCTACAAAACAACGATGAGAGCCGAAGATATGCCAAATAATCTGGATGAAACGGGGGACGATATAACCAAAGAAATCATAAGTTGTCTTTCGCATAAAAAGAAAAGCGAGGACCATTGTCTGGGGGCGTTCAAGATAACTTTGGACGAATTGAATCTTTACCGCTATCTCAAAGTGCCCTTGCCGAGGTTTTGCTTTAATTGCCGGCATGAAATGAGATTGAGAAAAAGAAATCCGATGAAGCTCTGGCATAGGGAATGCATGTGCAAGAAGAAAAACCACGGGCATGAAGGAGAGTGCAAAAACAAATTTGACACGAGCTACGCCCCTGACCGGCCGGAGATAGTATACTGCGAGCAATGCTACAACAAGGAAGTGTATTAACCACCCCCTAGCCCCCTCCTTAATCAAGGAGGGGGAATAAAAGGGGGTGGTAATTTGTTTGAGATTAAATAAAAAAGTAGTAAAATAAAGGATATATATGCCGAAGCCGAATAGAGTGCAAATAATCAAATATGCTCCTCCTCCGCCGGAATTGCCGGTTTTTGGCAAGGTTGATCCTGAAGAAGTATCGTTCT
>CAYQKC010000020.1:0-12052 GCA_964418145.1 uncultured Candidatus Saccharibacteria bacterium | reverse complement strand
CAGTTAATCCATTTGCCGCAAAAAAATCCTTTATTTCAGCCAAAGACTTTTTACCAAAATTTCTGCCCCTCAAATGCTCTTTATCTTCTTTTACAATAAAAAGATAGATGGTGAATATCTTAAAGGCCATAAGATAATTATGAGTACGGATACTCAAATCTACCTCTGTGATTTTTTGAGCCAAGAACCTCTTTAGCCCTAAGGTTATACTTTTTTTCATTTGTTTTTCTCCTTTTTATTTCAAAAAACAGTTAATTTATTTCTGAGGGTAGTATAGCAAAGTATTATTTGTTTGTCAAGTAGTATTTAGTATTTTACCTTTAAAATACAAGGTTATAATGAATTTTGTAAAAAAGTATTGACACAGAATTGAGTTTGAAATATAATAAGGAAATGAGAACAGAAATAAATAAAAATCAGAATAATAAGGTGCGAAAATTACTTGAAATGTCGGGTTTTTCGGACAAAGAAACAGCGGTATACTTAGCCTTGCTTGAATTGGGTAAAGGAACCGTTACGGAAATATCTAGAAAATCTGGAGTAAGCAGAACACATTGTTATTTATTTTCGAGCGAGCTAATTTCCAAAAATCTGATTTCTGTTTCTGGTAAAGAACCGAAACAAGAATATGTTTCAGAATCCCCGATGAAGCTTAAAGAATTTTTAGAGAAAAAATTTTTAACACAGAAAAAAGTTTTTGAAGAAACGGAACAAATTATTCCGGAACTTGTTTCAATGCACAAGACCGGCAACCGACCGAGGGTCAGATTTTATGAAGGGCTGGAAGGAATCAAAGAAGTGTATGAAGACACTTTGACTTCGCATGAAGAGCTGAAAGGATTTTTAACTTATGAAGAATTGCACAAGGCTCTGGCCAATTATTTTCCCGATTACTATCAAAGGCGGGCGAAAAAAGGAATTTTAGGCAGAGGCATAGTGACTGACACGCCGGAAGGCAGGGAAAGAGCGAAATTTAACGAACGCGAAGTGCGAGAGATACGTTTTGTACCAGAAGAATATTATTTTTATCCGGAAATAAATATATATGACAATAAAGTAATGATTGCTTCTTGGCGAGAGAAACTCGGTATCATCATCGAATCTGATGAGATTGCTGATGCGCTTAAAAAGATTTGGAAATTAGCCTGGATTGGGGCCGGGGAAGTGGAAAAAGAAAAATTTTCCAATTAGTTGGTTGGAAAATTTTTCTTTAGGCTGCTTTTTCTTGCTGTTCGCTTTTCTTTTTCTGCAACAACTCGTCAAGTTCGTTCAAACCATAACGGGTGTACATCTTGCCGTTTTCGTCTTTTTTTGTCGGCTCTATGCCTAATTTTATTAATTCCATCCAAATGTCGCTCTTGGCGTGAGTTTCATGGCTATTGGTTTTTAAAAATTTTTCTTTAAACATAAATTTAATTTTATTATTAATTTTTTAATTTGTATTTTGTATGTTACTTGTTTCTTGCTGCTGTTGCAAGGCCTCTTGGGCTTTTTGATTATTTTTTATCTCTTGCAGTTTCGTGTAAAAAACATAAATTCCGCCCGCGACGAGGATAACGATAATAACTATTGAACCAAAGAATGCCCCGTTTGATTTTTTTACTTCTTGTTCCATTTGTTCCATAGTTTTTTGTAGATTTGTATATTATCTCTTAATCTTATTATTATACCACTTTATACGCAACGAAGCGTGTTTTTGGTGCAAAAGACAATTTTCTCTTTATTTTCTTTGACTTTTTATAAGTGTTCGGGTATAGTTCTCTTAGCTAAAGAAATGTAGAAAGTCGATATTCTATAGCTTTATTTAATTATCAATAATTACCCCGCCATATATTTAGTGCGGGTTCGTTTTATAAAATTATGTTATTAACTTCTTTCATAATATCCATTTTTGCCCTGTTTTTTGCCGGTTATCTCGTTTTTTGGATAAAGAAAAACGATATGGGCACCGAAAAAATGCGGGAAATTTATGAAGCTATCAAGAAAGGAGCCAATGCGTTCCTAAAAAGACAGTACCAAACGATCGGGATTATCTCCATCGTGCTCGCCCTTGTCCTTTACGGAGTATATGCCATAGGAGGCAAGCCTCTTTCCGGCGCGCAGGTTGCGCTCGCTTTCCTTTTGGGAGCGCTCTGTTCCTCGCTTTCCGGTTTGGTCGGCATGTGGATATCTACCCGTTCAAACATTAGAACTGCTTCTGCCGCGCAGAATAGCTTTAGTAAAGCTCTTACCATTGCGCTTCGCGCCGGAGCCGTCTCGGGTATCACTATCGTAGCTTTGAGTTTGATCGGCATCACCGGACTTTACTTTATTTACACTTCACTCGGATACACTGCGGTGCAGATTCCGGCCCTCCTTGTCGGTTTCGGTTTCGGGGCGAGCTTTGTGGCTCTTTTTGCCCAGCTAGGTGGAGGTATCTACACTAAAGCTGCCGATGTGGGCGCGGATCTCGTCGGTAAAGTTGAAGCGGGAATTCCAGAAGATGACGCCAGAAATCCGGCTGTTATAGCGGATCTCGTCGGAGACAATGTTGGCGACTGCGCAGGGCGCGGAGCAGATCTCTTTGAATCAACCGCTGCCGAAAATATCGGTGCGATGATCTTAGGTGTGGCGCTTTTTCCTCATTTCGGGATAAATGGAATAATTTTTCCTTTGGTTATCAGAGGCTTTGGTTTGCTCTCTGCGATCGTAGGCGTACTTTTTGCCCGAGCCAAGGAAGAAGATGAACCTCTCAAAGCTCTGAACAAAGGCTATTTTGTCACTTCGGCGCTCGCCACAATTGCTTTTTATTTTGTCACTATGAACATGCTCGGCAATATCCTTTTCTTTTACGCGGGACTCGTCGGTATCGTTGCCAGCATTGTCTTCGTCTTTATCACCCAGTATTACACTGAACATAGATATCGTCCGGTCAAATCAATTGCCGAAACTTCAAAAACCGGCCACGCCACAAACATAATTGCCGGTCTTTCCGTCGGTTTTGAATGTACCGCCGCTACTGTTGTCACTATCGGCGCGGCTCTCTTAGGATCGTTTAAATTAGGATCAATGTCCGGTTTTGAATCAGGCGGGCTTTACGGTACCGCGGTCGCTACTATGGGTATGCTTGCCACAGCCGCTTATATTCTAGCTATGGATACCTTTGGCCCGATTACGGATAATGCCGGAGGGATTGTAGAAATGTCCGGCGCCAGGGAAGAGGTTCGTGTAAGGACAGACAAGCTTGATGCTGCTGGCAACACTACCAAGGCTCTTACCAAAGGTTACGCGATGGGAAGCGCCGCGCTTGCCGCCTTCCTCCTTTTCTCGGCTTATTTGGAAGAGGCACATATCTCTATTGTTGATTTGGCAAAAGTGGAAGTCTTTGTCGCCGCCATGATTGGCTCGATGCTTGTTTTCTTCTTTTCTGGACTTACCATGAGCGCTGTTGGGAAAGCGGCCGGAAAAATTGTGGAAGAGGTTCGCAGACAGTTCAAAGCGAATTCCGGAATTATGTCTGGAGCGAGCAAGCCTGATTATGCTGCTTGCGTGGATATCACCACCAGAGCAGCCCTTAGAGAAATGGTTTTGCCTGGAATTTTGGCGGTTATTATCCCGATTGCAGTCGGCGTAGTAATGAAAGCCGAAGCCGAAGCGGGGCTTATCATGGTAGGTACCATTACCGGTATCTTGCTTGCTACTCTTATGAACAACGCCGGAGGCGCATGGGATAACGCCAAGAAATATATTGAAATGGGGAATTTGGGGGGCAAAGGTTCGGATGCGCATAAGGCGGCTGTAACCGGCGATACCGTAGGGGATCCGTTCAAAGACACCGTCGGTCCATCGCTACACGTGTTGGTAAAACTTTTGGGAACGCTATCCCTCGCGCTCGTCGCGCTGTTTGTCTAATCTCTCCTCTAAAACCCTCTCCTGACAGGAGAGGAAGGGGTGAGGTAACTAAAAACCTCGGAATTTCCGAGGTTTTTAGTTTTTCTGTTTTTTATTCTTCTTTGTCTTTTTCATTCTTTTCTGAAATTTCTTCAGAACTTGCTTTTTCTCCGCCTCCGCCCTTGATGTCTATCCTCCAGCCGGTGAGTTTTGCCGCCAAGCGCACGTTCTGTCCACCTTTGCCGATGGCGAGCGAGAGCTGATCATCGGCAACTTCCAGTTCCGCCTTGTGTTCTTTTTCGTCAATTTCAATAGAGAGGACTTTGGCAGGGGAAAGAGAATTGGAAATGAAAGTTTTCGGATCTTCGGACCAGGGGATGATGTCTATTTTTTCTCCCAAGAGCTCCTGGGTAATGGTGTTTACCCGCGTGCCTTTCTGCCCGACGCAAGAACCGACAGGGTCAATGTGTTCGTCGTTTGAAAGGACCGCAATTTTTGAGCGGGACCCGGCTTCGCGGGCGATTGATTTTATTTCCACTGTCCCATTTTCAATCTCCGGAGCTTCAATGGAAAAAAGTTTTTCCAAAAATTTAGGATGGGTACGGGAGAGGCGCAGGTTGATGCCCCGCGGGGTGTCTTCTACGGAATAAAGATAAGCTCGGATGCGAGTCCCCCTTTGAAAAAATTCTCCCGGGATCTGTTCTTCCGTCGGCAAGATACCAGTTGCGCGGTTGAAGTCCACATACACGTTGCCCCGCTCGATTTTTTGCGCGATGCCGGTTATGATTTCACCTTCTTTGGTGCCGTATTCGTCAATAATGGAAGTGCGTTCCGCTTCGCGGATTTTCTGAATGATCACTTGCTTGGCTGTTTGCGCGGCGATGCGTCCGTAGTCGTCTTTTGCCTCGAGAGGGAAGATGACCTCGTCGTTTAGTTGCACGTCTTTCTTTATCTTTCGCGCGCCTTCGAGCATAATGTGGTGCTCATCATTGAAGCGCACGCGCTCGTCGCCGTCTTCTTTGAAGGAGTATTCTTCGTCCGGGTTTTCATCTATTATTTTGACGATGCTGTCATCAACCACGATTTTTACTTGGTAGAAATCCATCTTGCCTGTCTCAAGATCCAATTTGGCGCGGATGATCTGGCCTTTCTTGCCGTAGTCTTTCTTATAAGCGGCAGCCATGGCCTGCTCTATGGCGTCTATTATTTTTTCTTTTGGAATTTTTTTTTCTTCTTCCAGTTGTTCCAAAGCTGATTTAAATGTTTTGGTGTCTAACATGATAGGCTTTAGGCTTTAGGCTTTAGCATTTTTCTGCTAGCGCCTAGTGGCCTATATTATTTAATAATAAAAGCCCCGTTTGAACAGGACTTTGTACAATTAGTAGTCTATCACGATTGTCCAAAAATGCAACTCTTTCGGGTAATGTACACACACATATGGCGGTTTAATTAATTGATAATTTTCTAATAATTGATTCGGCGTTTTTCCGTCTAAACCGCAATATTCCAGATTGTTGTAATATATATATACTATCTTTTTAATTTAATTTGCAAATCTTTGAATGATTTGAATTTGTTTTGCTCATAGAATTTTTCTTGGTCTTCCCGGTGGCTTCTTTCTACTCCTAGTTTAAGGTGGATTTAGGAAATCCCGGCAGGTTCAAAACGCTTGGAGAACTGGTCTATATTTGAAAACAGATTCAAAGAGATACAAAATGAAAAAAGAAAAGAAATAAACTTGGGAAGTTTATACCCGACCTCTGTCGATCAGTGTAGTGTCATTAAGTATAACGAAGAAAAAGGATTCGGGTTTTTAAAGGGGAAATCTTCAAAGGAAAATATATTTTTTCACGTATCAAACTATTACCTTTCCGAAGAAGCAACGAAAAAGGAGCGATTCACGAAGAAAAAAGAAGTTGAAACACATCTTGTCGAAAAAATGAATTTATTACTTCACTCGTAACCAAACGTAAAGAAAAAGGGCTTGCTAGTGATCTATGGTGTTTTTCCAATGAAGCTAAGGAGATTGTTGATAATAAATTAGAAGAATTAATCGACCCGATAATAAAACAGGAACTAAAACATGAATTACTTTCCCAAATGGATCCTGCGATATTGGGTGGCGATTATTTTACCTGCAAAATTAAACACCCCTATAATCTCGAGGAAGATATTATAATAAAACCCGTTATAAAGAAAGAGCTGGGGAATGAATTCTCCCTTTTTTACGAAAAAGAATGGGGATAAAAGAGCGTACAGGAGAAACTGAAATAGTATTTAAAAATCCAAAACTCCAAGGTGAGTTGCGATTGCCTGTACCGCTATCGCCATTTGATTTAGTAGACGAACATAAGCCAGACTCTTTCAACATTGTCTTTACCACCTCCCTTTTTTCGCTTTCCCCCACTCTTTTTAAAATGTATTCCTTTAAATTTTTTCATAAAGTCGGTGACTGAATCAGAAAAATGGTTTTCGTAGGCGTAAGCAAAAGAAAATTTAGTTTCTTTGTCTAAGGCGATAACAATGTATCTCTTAAGAGTATTATATGTTTTTGAATTTATGCATAACGCGATTCCTGTAATTATTTTATGTTTTGTTGTCCTATCTTTGTTATATTCCACAACCTTGCCCTCCTTTTTGTTGCTGCGGCTCAATTTGTGATAATATTTTTCGATAGCCAGACGCGCCAGAATATTCAGCCCCCAAAATCTCTTTAGGGTCTACTTTCTGCCAATCAATGTTTTTGGACGCAAAAAATATTTTTAGATTATTGTACGTATCCGGAAACCAGAGCGTGTTTGCTTTTAAAGCAAACTTATACATATCCGCCTCGTTTACGCCCTGGGAAGCCATGATTTCCAAGAGTCCGAGCATAGCCATGCCGTGATTGCAATCTGGGAAATATGTCGAGTTGTCGCAACACGGTCGGTATATATTTTTTGCCACTTTCTCGACAAGCAATTGTTGTTCCGGCGTTAGTTTAACCAATTCATGTTTGCTGTAATGATCCATAGCGTTTCCTTTTGCTGGCGTCCAACCGCCGGTTGAAGCGAAGTTGCCGGCACCGCCATACTTAGGATCCATCATTGGACCATTTTCAAGGATTGGATTTTTATTTGCGAGACCGAAAGCCCAAAGCAAATTGAGCTCTGTCACCCGGGAGAGTTTGTCGGGATCAATCGTACCATTGTCGACTAGTATGGCAAGCATCTTTTTTTCTGTTTCAAACGGCAGTATTTTCCCGCCATCAACCAGCGTGGCTTGGCCATTTTGCGAAATCGTTTTATTGATATTCGCTTGAAGTGGACGATTACCGGTGCTATAAATTACCGCTCCCGCAATCACGGCTCCGACAATTACAATAGATATGGGAAGCATATATTTATCATTAAATATTGTTGATTTATCCATAATTATTGTTTGCTTAATTCCTGAATTTTATTAAAGAGCATATCGTTTGCAATTGCCATATTCGGATCATCAAACACAAATCTTACTATCCCGTCTTTATCGATCACGACATAAGTGTGACCCGGCAGCGATCCGCGGTGCATGGAGGAATCGGTGGTAATCATACCGAGACGGCGCGAAACATTTGCACCAGAGTCAAATAAAGTTGTTGCCTTCGCAAGTTCCGGCATCTTCACTATCGCGCTTTGCCAGTCTTTGGCTGAATCGGTAACAACCGATACTGCTTGTATCTCACCGCTATTGAATCGCTGATCGCTTCCGAACGATGCCATCTGATTCCAGCAGGCTGGATAGCACATCAACCCTTCGTTGAAAAATAAAACGGTATATTTACCTTTGAAGTCGAGGGCGGTATAGGTTTTGCCGTCTTTATCTGTAAGCTTTATATCAGGCAATGGCTTGTTAACCAACGCATTCAATTCCGCCGTATTGGGCGCACCGGGCGAGCCGTGCATACTGTCAACAGAAACTTTTTGTGTATTGGGAGAACTTTTGATAATAGAATACCCTATGCCTAACACTACGATAACGACTATTGTTACCATAAGCCAGGGAATTTTTTTCTTGTGATTATTTTCATTCATGGTTTTGTTTATCCGTTAAAGCCCCGCCTGCCGGATGGGCAGGTTTAGCGTCAGCGGAATTTTTAGATTGTTTAATAAATATATATGATATCCAGGCCACGATCCCGATAAACAGGAACGCCCAGATATATTCGGGAACCAGCTTCACAAAGCCGTTGATAGCGCCCAAAAATTTTGCATTCCAAAGATTCATCTGCAACTGATATTCCGAATGTATGGCCAGCTTGTTATTGAATGCCAGATATGTTATATAGCCTCCCATCAAAAAGAATATTAGTCCGGAGATGAGTTCTGAAACCGTGATCCTCCAATTCCAATCGCCAATCTTCATAGATACTGTTTTCTTAGCATTGGTGAATTTTCCTGTAAGATTTACTTTGTCGAGGAAAGTAGCAATAATGAACAAAGGCAATGTCATTCCTAGAACATAAGCCAGGGTATACAAGACTCCCCAGACAATCGTTCCACTGGCAACACTCAATGTGAGCACGCCGGCCAAAACCGGAGCGCAACACGTCGTCGCAATTGCCGAGAAAATGCCGAGAAGGTAGATCGAGCTGACATGCCTTTTCATTCCATCCCGTACGGAAGTCGGAGTCATAAATTTCATATTTTTGCCCACGAGCATGGTTATGCCGAGCAAGAGCAGAAATATTCCACCGACTGAAAAGATCAAATTGTGATATTTACTGAATAATTGCGCCAGGAACGACGCTCCGAGTCCGATCGGTAGGAATACCGTGGCTACTCCGAGAAAAAAGACAAAGGTCATGAAGAAAATTTTGTATTTCTCCCGGAAGATATTGCCCAGATACGACGGCAGAAGAACGGTGATGCAGCACGGCGCAAAAAGCGCAGCGACCCCGGCAACGAATGCGGCTATAAGCGAGACTCCTACGAGTGTTTCCATACCATTAGAAATTTTAATTTATAATTTTCAACCTTATATCCCGTTTGGTGAATTTCTAACGGGATAAATATAATTTCTTGCATATGCTTTTGTTTAGTAATTTAAATCAATAACAAAATATCCTTCGACTGAGGGTATTTGGGCAGCACGAAACAAGCCTACTTACTACGTGCTGTCAGATGACATCTGGGCTAAGCTCAAAAAGAGAAAGCCAGGAAGTTATTTTCTGATGATTATATAAAGAGCCGAGTTCTAATTCTCTGAATCGTTTCCGTAAGAATCGAAACTTCGGAATAATCGGATTCTTTAAGAAAATGAATATGGTTGCCGAGACAAAGAAAATCAGCATAAAGATCAAAAGCCAGTTCCCGGCACCAGGTGCAACTGTTCTTGTCAAAATTCCCAAAGCGGAAATGTGATGTACCCCGAAATCTATTATATTCGTCGGGCAAGTAGTTCCGTCAATTGAGCTTGCAATGCATCCTCCAGAATGACCTGGGTTCATATCAAAAAGCGCTGCTCCAAAAAGAGTAATTCCGGCAAAACTTAGTATTAGTAATAACGGCAGAATGCGCTTCATATATTGATTTGATGATATCATTTTTCGCTCACTAAAGCAAGGAATAAAAGTGACGTGCAAAATGTTGAAGAATAAGAAAGATCGCCATATTCAGTATCACAAGCCACCATAATCCATAATCTGATTCAATATTTTATCCAATCGTTTTTACGATGATAAAGATGACTAACATGCCTGCAACCGTCATAAACGTTGTCATTTTCTTGGGATGCCTATGATGACTCTCCGGCAACAAATCACTTGCCCCAATATATATAAAATCACCCGCGAATAAAGCCAGGATCAAACCAAGCGTAGTCGATTCTAAATTAAAAAACAAGGTTGAAATAACTCCCAAGAGAGGAGCTAAAGAATCAACCATAACCCAAAAGAGAGTTTTGCGTCTATCTCCTCCATTTTTTAATATCAAATTGGCAGTGTTTATCCCGTCAGAAAAATCATGCGCGAGCACGGCTGTCGTAACTACCAATCCGATTTCCGTTGAGACTTGAAAAGCGATGCCAATAGCTAACCCGTCTAAAAAGCTGTGAATGGATAAAGTACCGGCTCCGAACGCGCCTCTGGCTTTTATGCCTTTTTCTTCCAATTCCAAATGGCGCTCCTCATTATGCGAATGCAGTACTATCATTCTATCCAGTATGAGATAGGCCAGAAAGCCGATCCCCATAACAGTAGTGATAGAAACAATATTATACTTATAACTTGCTAATTCTATTGCTTCAGGAATAATTTCAAAAAAGGCGACGGCGATCACCGCTCCGGCGCTAAATCCAAGAATGAGATGGAGTTTATCTTTAAATTTTAGAGCGAACAGACCGCCAATAAAAGTGGCTATAGCCGCCGCTACACCAACCATAATACTTATACTCATGTTTTTTGTTGCATTTATTATTTTTTTGATAAATATCTTTAACCCTGTTTATCGTATATATATAAATTTAGATGATATTTGGCTTACCAGGATTTTCTTTCTCCAACTTCATTCGCACACTGACACATACGCTTGCAGCTATGGCTATGAGTTCGAATACAATTGCATCACTATACAGATGCGTTTGAGAGAACCCGATGAAAGTTCCATTATCTCCCGCAATCCAAGCTCCGATAAGAGCAAACAGACCAGCCCAACCAAAAATAAAACTGGCAATATGCATCATTTTAGATAATTTCATGTTTTATAAATGTTAAATTATTATAAATTTAAATCTGACCATTTCGACCCACCTTTTCGGCAACGGTCAAATTGTTCCTTTAATCGCCTTAAGGTTCCAGACTTTTTCAACATATCCGGGCGCTATGGCAATAAGTGTCAGAAAATATATAAAATAGGGAAGAAGGAATAGGAATGCACTTGTAATCATTTTTAATAGACCGTAAGCCAGATTGCAATCAATATCAAACTCCCAATTAGCCAGATGTACTGCATATTATGAGTGAAAAATTAATTGTAATAATGCACCGACTGCAATAAGCAAAATGCCGGATATGGTTAGAATCCATTCTCTTCTTATTGCCCTCAATACATCGGAATCTATTTTCCGCTCGCTAAATATATGTCTGTGCACCGCAAGAACCGCCAATCCTATGAGAATTTTCCCTACGGTATCCAGAATAAGACCTATGGTAAATAAATTCATACTTTCTTTTTCTTTTATCTTTCTTTTATATTTTACTACATTTTTACCAACGCGAAAACCGCAAATCTTTCTAAAAACTTTCGTTGTTTTAGCTTAATTTGTCATTCTTTAACCGCAACATCCGCCGCCATGACCTTTATGACCGGAGTCCTTATCTGTCTGCTTCTTGCGATATTCTTCGGCATGATTTTCTGAACAGAAATATTTGCCGAATCTTTTTACGGTTTTTCCCTTGTCTATGTCCATACCGCATACTGGACAATGTTTTGTAAATAATCCCATTTTCGTAAATTTTAATTATTAATTAGTACAGACCTTTTATATTTAATTTGATTTTTTCACAACCAATATCAGGAAAATGCCGATAAGCACAGCTGAAATGGAATCATAAAACCATATAGCCGGCGCGATACCCCAAACCGTGCCACCTCCTATCATTGCTGCCCAAGCAATCAGATAAGTGACCGCACCGCAAAGAAACGCCAACCAACCGATAACCGTTAATGTTTTGTTCATTCATGTTTGTTATTATTTATGATTAATTTATCAACTAACTTCTTTTTCTAATTTATTCGCCATACCGACCAATGGCGAGTTGTTAATTTTTAAGGCCTTTAAAACATCTTTAAATTTTAGCACTTTTAAAAACTCAAAATCGAATCCTGCTTTTATTGCTTCTTCGGGAGAAAGGCCGGCAAGAATCTGCATGATATATTTCCATTGGCTTTCTGAGAGGTTGCCGTAGAGTTTCTCGGCTATAAAATAACTTAATCGCCACTTTTCCCCCGTATACGCCCCCCATAACTTGTCGTATTTGGAAAGAGCTTTTTGGCTGATATTATTATTGCGGGCAAGTTTTTCATCAATAACTTCCGCCGCCATTCTTCCAGAATGCAGAGCGTGCCGTATACCTTCGCCAGCCAGGGGATTGATTTGCATGGCCGCGTCACCGATCGTTAAAAGGCCATCGCGGGAGTGTTCTTTTAGGCCGCCTGTCACG
>CAYQKC010000019.1:0-12898 GCA_964418145.1 uncultured Candidatus Saccharibacteria bacterium | reverse complement strand
GAAATATACTATTTGCAGAATATAGTTATTAACTATTTCGGTGCCGTCTTCTTTAATAAAGAATGTTGACACTGTCAGTGTGGAAGTGAAATACGCTTCCGTAAGCGAGTTTTTTCGCGATGCAATTCGTGCATGGGAAGACGAACAGCTGTATTTATCCGTTCTGAAAAGCAGAAAGGATATTTCTGTAGGCAAATTCAAAAAACTCAGATCACTAAAAGATTTAATGTAATTTATGCAAATCATTTACACTAACGAGTTTATTCGCTTGTTTAAAAAACTTCCGTTGGGTGTCAAAAAAGAGGCAATAAAAAAGGAGTCAATTTTTAAAAAAGACCCTTTTGATTACAGATTAAAAACACATAAACTCAGTGGCAAACTAAAGGATTGTTATGCTTTTTCTGTTTCTTATTCTGACAGAATTATTGTTGAATTTTGTAAAAATGATATAGTATATTTTCATTCGGTTGGTAGACATAATATTTATAAATAAATTAAACTTATGCAATACTCTAAAAAAATTTTAGCGAATGGTTTGCGCATAATTACGGTGCCGATGAAAGACAATCCAACCGTGACGGTTCTGGTCTTAGTGGAGACAGGTTCCAAATACGAGACCAAAAAAATAAACGGCATTTCGCATTTTTTAGAACATATGTGTTTTAAAGGCACGGTAAAGAGGCCGAAAGCTATCCATATCTCCAAAGAGCTTGATGCTCTAGGTTCCGAATACAACGCTTTCACCGCACAGGAATACACCGGCTACTATGCCAAATCGAGCGCCAAAAATTTCAAGAAAATTTTTGACATAGTCTCCGATATTTATTTGAACTCCACCTTTCCCGAAGCGGAAATGCAAAAGGAAAAAGGCGTGATCATTGAAGAGATAAATATGTATGAAGATTTGCCGAACAGGCATGTGCAAGATTTAATGATGAAACTTCTTTACGACGATACGCCGGCTGGCTGGAATATAGCCGGAGAGAAGAAAAATATCCTCTCCATGCGCCGGGAAGACTTTGTAAAGTATAAAAAAAACCACGATCTTCCGCAGGCGACCACTGTGGTGGTGGCAGGCAGAGTAAACGAGCGCGAAGTTCTAAGAGAAGTAAACAAAATTTTTGGTAAAATAAAAAAAGAACCAAAACTGGGGAAATTAAAAGTGAAAGAATCGCAGAAAAAGCCAGAAATCTTACTTTCTTTCAAAAAAACGGATCAAACGCATTTTGTTTTGGGTGTTCGCACTTTCGGACTTTTTGACAAGAGAAACGTGATTCTCTCCGTTTTGGCCGGTATTTTGGGCGGGGGAATGAGTTCCAGACTTTTTCAAAAGCTTCGCGAAGAAATGGGTGTCGGGTATTATGTGCGCGCTTTTGGCGATATTTATACTGATCACGGCTTCTTTCAAGTTTCCGCTGGAGTGGACAACAAGAGGATGCCGGAGGTTATAAAAGCCATACTTGCCGAATGCAAGAAACTTAAAGTTGAGAGAGTAGGCAAACAGGAGCTTGAGAAGGTAAAAGAATTTTTGATTGGCAATTTGAAACTTTCTTTGGAATCAAGCGACGATATCGCCAATTTTTACGGCGGGCAGGAGCTCCTTAAAAAAGAATTAAAAACTCCGGAACAAAAAGCAAAAGAGATCAGAAAAGTTACCGTTATAGAGATACAAAAACTGGCCCGGGAAATCTTTAAAGATAATAAGCTCAATTTGGCTCTGATCGGGCCCTTCAAAGACAAAAAGGAATTCTCTAAAATATTGAAATTTTAAACTTCTTCGGAATTTGCCGAAAAGCGCTTTTCGGTGTTATCATAATCATATTGGCATGGCAGAGAAAAACGACAATCCATCCATAGTGGTTTCCACCGGTACTATCATCCGGTTCTTTTTGGTGGCACTCGGTTTTTTTTTGATATGGTACCTTAGGGATTTATTCCTGGTAATTCTCACTTCCATTATCATAGCTTCCTTTGTCGAGTCTGCCGTTCCTCATTTCAAAAAGTTAAAAATCAACCGGGTTTTTGGTGTTGTCATACTGTATGCCATAACCATAATTTTTTTAGCTTTGATTTTCTATCTTTTTGCTCCTCTCCTCATCACCGAAATCTATAATTTCTCGGTTTTCCTCTCTTCCTATGTGCCGAATTCAGCCATCATTAATTACTTCAAGAGCGAAGCCTTCGGCGGAGCGCGGGATATTGTGAACAACCTTTCGCACAGCCTTTCTCTAACTTCTCTCATAAGCACCTCCAATGCTTTTATCAGCAACCTCTCGGGCGGATTTTTCCAGACCCTCTCCGTCGCCTTCGGAAGCATTTTCAACGTGATCTTGATCGTGCTTATTTCTTTTTACCTTTCCATTCAGGAGAACGGGCTTGAAAATTTTTTGAGAATAATTTTGCCTTTAAAATACGAGGAATATGCCGCAGATCTTTGGTACAGGACTCGCCGAAAAATAGCCCTCTGGATGAAAGGCCAAATGCTTCTCGGGGTTCTTATTGCTATTCTTACTTATTTGGTTCTTTCTCTCTTGGGAACAAATTACGCCCTGCTTTTGGCGATTATTGCCGGGTTTATGGAGCTCATTCCGTACGGTATTGTTGCCTCTTTGATTCCGGCGGTTTTTTTCACTTATCTATCAAGCGGACTCTCTAGCGCCCTTATGGTAACCGGCGCTTACCTCATCATCCACCAGTTTGAGGCTTTTCTATTCGCTCCACTTATCATCAAAAGCGTTGTCGGACTTTCTCCGCTTGTCGTCATTTTGGCTTTGCTTATCGGTTATGAATTGGGCGGGTTTTGGGGGCTTGTGCTTGCCATTCCTGTTGCCGTTTTTTTCATGGAATTGATCGGAGATATTGAAAAGCATAAAATTTCCGCGAGAACAACAGTCAATGAAAAATAATTTTTATCTCACCACTACACTGCCTTATGTAAATGCTCCGCTTCATATGGGGCATGCGCTTGAATTTGTCCGCGCCGATGCGATAGTGCGTTATAAAAAACTTCTCGGTTTTGATGTATATTTCAATACAGGCACCGATGAACACGGTATAAAAATTTACAATAGAGCGAAAGAAGAGGGTATGGATGTGCAAAAATTTGTAGACCGCGGTTTTGAAATTTTTAAGGAACAGATAAAAATGTTCGGAGTTTCGGATGATGTGCACTTTATTCGCACTACCGAGAAAAGGCATGAGGAGGCTGCTCAGGAGTTTTGGAAAAGAGTGGCAAAGAATGGTTATATCTATAAAAAAAATTATGAGGCGAAGTATTGCATCGGTTGCGAGAGTGAAAAGACCGATTCCGAACTCATAAACGGCGAGTGTCCAGAGCATCCAGGCAAAAAATTGGAAACCATAGAAGAAGAAAATTACTTTTTCAAGTATTCCGCCTTTAGTCAAAAAATCCTTGATTTTTATGAACAAAATCCAAATTTTGTCGTACCGGAATTTCGTTTTAATGAGATGAAAGCTTTTGTGAAAAACGATTTGCAGGATTTTTCAATTTCGCGATTGAAATCAAAAATGCCTTGGGGAATACCCGTGCCGGACGATCCGGAACACGTGATGTATGTCTGGTTTGATGCGCTAGTGAATTATATTTCTACACTCGGCTGGCCCGAGGATAAAGAGAAAAATTTCAAAAAATATTGGATACACGGAAATCCTACGCAATACTGCGGTAAAGACAATACCCGTTTCCAAAGCATTATGTGGCAAGCAATGCTCATGGCGGCCGGAGTGGAGAATTCACATCAGATAGTGGTAAATGGTTTTATTACCGGCGAAGGAGGAATCAGAATGTCTAAAACGCTCGGCAACGTCGTCGACCCGCGTGATATTGTGCGTGATTATGGTACAGATGCCCTTCGATATTTCCTTTTGCGCGAAGTAGGAAGTTTTGAAGACAGCCCTTTTACTATGGAGAGGTTTAAAAATGCCTATAATTCGGGCCTGGCAAACGGATTGGGGAACTTGTCTTCCAGAATTTTAACTTTATCTGAAAAATATTTGGATAAATGCCCGGAAATTCCGGAAAAATCCACCCCCCAAAAATTTTTTGATTATTTTGAAAAATTTGATATACAAAAAGTGTCTGAATTTGTCTGGCAGAAAATACAAAACTTGGATAAAAAAATACAAGAGGCAGAACCGTTCAAAGTGGTGAAAGTTGATGAAAAGAAGGGGAAAGACTTGATAAAGGAGTTGGTTTTGGAACTCTACACAATAGCTCGAATGTTGAACCCGATAATGCCGGAGACAAATGAAAAATTAAAGAAATTGATCAGAGGGAACAAAAAGCCAGATAAGCCTTTGTTTCTAAGGAGAGATTAAAATGCCGAAATTTTTTGACATTCATGCGCACATTAATTTCAAAGCTTTCGATGAAGACAGGGAAGAGGTAATTTCCCGCGCCCTAAAGAATGACACCTGGCTTATAAATATTGGCACCCAATTTGATACTTCCAAGAAAGCGGTTGAAATGTCTTTAAGGTATCCCGAGGGCGTGTATGCCTCCATCGGCCTCCATCCGATCCACACTAGCGCCTCATATCACGATACTGAAGAACTTGGCCCTGAGGGGAAAGAGTTTACTTCCCGCGGGGAAATTTTTGATAAAGAAAGATATAAAGAATTAGCAAAAGAAGGGAAAGTAGTTGCCATAGGAGAATGCGGGCTTGATTATTACCATTTGGATCCGGAAAATATTGAAAAGCAGAAAACAGCTTTCATCGCGCAGATAGAACTCGCCAATGAACTTAATTTGCCTTTGATGCTTCACATTAGAAATAATCCTGAAGATAGAACAAAAGATGCTTATCATGATGTTTATGAAATTTTGAAAAAATATTCAAAAGTTAAGGCAGTTTCGCATTTTTTTGCCGGTAGTCCTGAAGATGTGAAAAGATTCTTGGAAATAGGCGTGTATATTTCTTTCTCCGGCCCGATTACCTATAAGCCCAATTTAAAAATTTGCGATTATGTTTCAGTTATAAAAGAAACCCCGCTTGATGTGATTTTGGCGGACACGGATTGTCCTTATGTGGCTCCAGCATCCTATAGAGGCAAGCGCAATGAGCCCGTCTATATAAGTGAAATCGTTAAAAAAATCGCGGAAGTTAAATCCTTGCCGGAACTTGAAGTTTCCGAGGCCATAATCAAGAATGCGCGCGGTCTTTTTGACATCTAGGACTCAAATTGTTAGTATACATTTGTCTCATTTGTCCCGATGTTCTAGATCGGGACACAAGCCCTCTTTGGGTGGTGGTCCGTGATGAGATTCATTAAAAATAAACAATTTTTATAAATGGATTTTAATTCAGAAGAAAAAAAAACTCGAATCTACGAGATAGGTTATCTTTTGTTTCCTACTTTATCCGAAGAAGAAATGCCGGCTTTGTACGCCAGACTTAAAGATCTGGTGGTAGATTTTGGCGCGGAAATAATTTCCGACGAAATGCCGAAAATGATGCCTTTGGCATATACCATATCCAAAGTTATCCAAAATATCCGAAGCAAGTTCGATTCGGCTTATTTCGGCTGGATCAAGTTTGAAGTTGATCCGGAGAAGATGGGAGAGTTGAAGAAAAAACTTAATCTGGAGCAAAACATTCTGAGATCCCTCATCATAAAGACCGTCAAAGAAAATACCATTGCTTCAAAGAGATTCGTGAACAGAGATTTAAGGAGAAAAATCTCGATCAGAAAAGAAGGCGAGGAAAATGAGAATGCTATCCCTATTGATAAAGAAGAAATCGACAAGGAGATAGACGCTATGGTCGCTTAATATTATTAAGCAATAAATTAAAAAACATATGTACCTAAACAAAGCAATTGTAATAGGGAATCTTACCAGGGACCCGGAGCTCCGCTCTTTGCCTTCCGGCATAAAAGTCTGCTCCTTCTCCTTGGCGACTAATCGCGTTTGGAAAGATAAAAACGGCGCCAGACAGGAATCTGCCGACTATCACAACGTCGTGGTGTTCGGACGGCAGGCGGAGACGGTCTCCCAATACATGAAAAAAGGCAGTTCAATGCTGGTTGAAGGCAGAATGCAGACCAGGAGCTGGGAAGACAAAGGAAGCGGAGAAAAAAAATATCGCACCGAGATTGTTGCCGACCGTGTCCAGTTCGGCCCGAAAGGGGGCAGTGGAAGCGCAAGTGCAAATTCTCAAGGCGAGACAAAAGCAAGCGGAGCAAAGGAAGAAGAACTTGATACCATAGAGTATCCGGAAGAAGACATTAACCCAGAAGACATACCATTTTAGCAAAATCAATTATGAAACAAGACTATTTTTCAGCAAATAACATAAAGCATATAGACTACAAAGATGTGGATATTTTGAAAAGGTTTTTAAATCCGAACGGCAAAATTTTAAATCAAAGACGAACGGGTTTAACCGCAAAGAATCAACGTGAATTGGCAACCGCGGTAAAGAATGCCAGGTTTTTGGGCCTATTGCCTTTTGTGGCAAAATAAAGACCAACAAAAAAACAATCTACGCTATAGCGTAGATTGTTTTTTTGTTTAGACTCTTTCTGCATATTCTCCGGTTTCCGTATTTATTCTGATTGTGTCTCCTTCTTCTATAAACATCGGCGCAGAGAGGGCAGTGCCGTTTTCCAGAGTGATAATTTTACTTCCACTCTTGGAAGTATCTCCGCGCACGGCCGGCGGAGCTTCTTTTACTTTGAATTCCATTTTAATAGGCAAGGTTATCTTGATGGTTTTTTCTTCGCTGTCGTTATCCCAAACCAGGGCGGTGACACCCGAGTTTTCTTTAAAGAATTTTGCCGTAATCGGATCGATGACCGAGGAATCTATTTTAAATCTGTTTCTGGGATTATCAATATCCGAAAACCAATATTCGTCTCGGTTGTGGTAAAGAAATTTCACTTCTCTTTTTTCTATTTCTGCTTCATCGGCGGTGTCCGACACATGAAAAGTTGCCGCTATGGTTTTGCCGGAAATCAAGCTTTTTAGTTTTACTTGGTTTTGCGGTTTTCTCTGCTGTGTGCGGGCGACATGCGAATCCACCACTTCGCAAGGTTCGTCATTATAAATAATTATTTTTTTCTCTTTGATTTCATTGTATTGCAACATAAAAAACATCTTAGCAGAAAATTTTTTAAATACAACCTCCGCTAGTTCTCCTCTGCAAATTTCTTTTTAATTTCTTTCAAAATCTGCTCCGCGACTTTTTTATTTTCCTTGAGGAATGTCCTCGTAGCATCGTAACCCCTGCCTAATTTGATTTCTTCATTTGTGCCTTCTGGTTTGAAAGCATAAGAATTCCCGCTTTTATCCAATATCTTATATTTCTCTCCGAGCGCGATAATTTCGCCTTCTTTTGAGATTCCTTCACCGTAAATTATATCAAATTCGGTCTGTTTAAATGGCGCGGCAACTTTATTT
This sequence comes from uncultured Candidatus Saccharibacteria bacterium, assembly GCA_964418145.1. Taxonomy (GTDB): domain Bacteria; phylum Patescibacteriota; class Minisyncoccia; order Phycocordibacterales; family UBA9973; genus UBA9973. Next base: position 5,478 of record CAYQKC010000019.1, on the reverse strand, counting down.
TTTACCACTTTCACCCGGGTACGGCTTCCAACAACTTCTTCGCCTTTTTTAATCTGGGCGATTTTGCGGATATCCAGGCGCACGGAAGTGTAGAATTTCAGAGCCTTGCCTCCGGGAGTCGTTTCCGGATTGCCGAACATCACACCGATCTGCATGCGGATCTGATTAATGAAAATGACGACGGTTTTACTCCTTGCCACGATGGCGGTCAATTTTCGGAGCGCTTGAGACATGAGTCTGGCTTGCTTGCCAACGTGATATGCCCCCATATCTCCCTCAATTTCGTCTTTTGGCGTAAGCGCCGCCACCGAATCAACTACAATCACGTCTATTTTTCCGCTTCGCACCAATGATTCCACTATCTCCAGCGCTTGTTCTCCGGTATCCGGCTGGGAAATGAGCAGGTCTTCAATATTTACTCCGAGTTTTTTTGTGTATTCAGGGTCCATGGCGTGTTCTGCGTCAATATAAGCGCAGATGCCTCCGCGTTTTTGCGCTTCCGCCACGATATGGAGGGAAAGGGTAGTTTTGCCGGAAGATTCCGGTCCGAAAATTTCAATGATTCTTCCACGAGGAATTCCTCCCACTCCGAGCGCCATATCAAGTCCGATGGATCCCGTCGGAATCACGTTTACATCCACTTTCGGAGCATCACCAAATTTCATGATTGCGCCTTCGCCGAATTTTGCTTGAATGGCTTTGACCGTGTCTTCAAGCATTCCGATCCCGCTCGCTTTATTTTCCGCTTTTACTATTTTTTTCTTAATTGTCATGCTTTTAATAAATTACCTTATAAATTTTTTCATCGCTTCCGCCAAAATAATCTTTGGCTTTTATGTCTACTATATTATACCCCGGATGAAGGGCAATTGTCTCTTCAAAATTGCCCGCTTGGTCTACAAAAATTTCCCGTCCATCTAGAGTCAGAACTTTTACATTTTTAGTGTTGCCGGATATTTTAAGCATATCAGTATCCGATTTCATTCCGTCCGTTATGTTTACGTTCTTTATTTTTACCCCGAAAATAAGGTCTTTAGAGCGAAAAAAACCGTAAAATACCATAAAGAGTAAAAGGATGGAGAGCAGGGCTATTTTGATTATTTTTTTAAAATCGGTGGTCATACGATATTCTCTCCATTCTCATTTCGCTCAATTTTTTCCAGCACCTCTCTCGGTTTGGCGCCTTCGCCTGGACCGATTACTCCGCGCTCTTCAAGCTTGTCCATCAAGCGTGCCGCGCGGGCGTAGCCCAATTTCAATTTTCTCTGCAGATACGAGGTGGAAGCTTTGCCCGCTTCGATCACGCAAGCTCGCGCTTCTTCATACATTTCATCGTCATCTCCGTCTTCATCATCTATTGTGCTTTCAAAAATGCTTTTGTCCGCCGAGATTGATCCGTTTGCGAAAGAGATTTCATCGCCGTAGAGTTCATCTTTGCAAGTATCTTTCAGATATTTAACGACTTTCTTTACTTCCGGCTCCGAGATAAAAGCGCTTTGCAAGCGTTCCGGTTGGGCTTCTCCGGAAGAGTAGAGCATATCTCCGGCGCCCAGCAATTTTTCCGCTCCGCCAGCGTCCAATATAGTGCGCGAGTCTACTTGCGAAGAAACTTTGAGAGCTACGCGAGCCGGAATGTTTGCCTTGATGAGTCCAGTGATTATATTTACTTCCGGTCTTTGAGTGGAAAGTATCAGGTGTATGCCCACCGCGCGGGACATTTGCGCCAGGCGCACGATGGCCGATTCAAGCTCTCTCGGATAAGCGGTCATTATATCCGCCAATTCGTCTATGATTATGATAATATACGGCATTCGCTCGGTGTTTTGTGCTTCAAACTTCACTCCTCGCCCCTCTCCTTGATAAGGAGAGGGGTTGGGGAGAGGTGAATTTTTGAGTGATTTCTTCCCGAACACATTATTATGATACGACTCTATATCTCGCACCGATTCAGCTTCAAGGATGTCGTAACGGCGATCCATTTCCTTGGCTGCCCACTTAAGGGCTAAAATTGTTTTTTTGGCATCAGTTATAACCGGTGTGAGAAGGTGCGGGATGTTATTATAAAGAGTGAGTTCCACCCTTTTCGGGTCAATCAGGATTAATTTCAAATCTTCCGGCCCGTTTCTGTAAAGCAGGGAAGTAATGATGGAGTGGATAGTGACCGATTTTCCCGAACCGGTCGTGCCGGCTACCAGGCAATGCGGCATTTTAGCCAGATTTCCAAAGACTGCTTTGCCAGAAATACCTCGGCCGAGCGCAATAGTAAGCGGTTTATGCGAATTCTGGAATTTCTCGTCCGAGAGGAGTGTCGCGAGACCCACGATGGATTTTGATTTGTTCGGAATCTCTATGCCCACCAGCGATTTGCCCGGAATCGGAGCTTCAATGCGGATCGGGTGTGCCGCGAGCGATAGTGCCAAGTCATTTTGAAGTCCCACGATACGAGAGAGTTTTACTCCTTCGGCCGGTTTTAACGCATAGCGGGTGACGGTCGGCCCAACAGTGATTTCATCCATTTCCACTTCAATGCCGAAGTTCGCCAGCGTTCTCTTGATGATATTCGCATTTGCCTTGATGTCGCCGGTATTCGGTTTGCCCTGGTCTTCCTCAAGGAGCGAGAGCGATGGAGGGTTATAAGCGGAGGAATTGCCTCCGCCTTTTTTCTTTTTGATAGAAAATCCTTCTTCCTCCTCTTCTTCTGTTTTGTCTTTGGTTTTGGTTTTTTTCTTGTCTTCTTCGCTGAAGGCTTTTTTGATTTTTTCCTTTGCGCTTTCTTTTTCTTCAACTTTTTTGTCTTCTTTTTGTATGGATTTCTCCACTTCTTTGATTTCCTCTTCACTCAAAACCGAAGACGCTTTTTCTTTGCCTTTTTTGGAACGCAGAAAACCGAAAACTTTTTCGAAAAATGGTATCAAATTAAGCTCCGCATCAAACATTATCAAAATAGAAATAACAAGGAGTGCTCCAAGGAAAACGAGACTGGCGTAAAAATCAAAAAGAGGCATAAAGACAGAAGGTAACACTCTCCCTAAAAATCCGCCCGCATGTGTTTCGGAGACCACATCAATTATTCCGAGCGAAGAGAGCAAAAAAAGCACTCCGCTTATGCTTCTGGTCAATCCGATATTCGGAGTTTCTGATTTAAGAAATGAGATTCCGAGAAGGATGAGAAGCGTGGGAAAAAGTATGTAGCCCACGCCGAGGAGATAATTAAAAATTTTAAAAACTACTTGTCCGGCGCTTCCTGCCGCATCAAACATAGACATCATCAGAAATATTGCCAAGACGAAAAAGACTATTGCTGTGATACCATGCTTGGTTTCCATTTTTAAACTAGAAAACCCGGATGTTTTCAAGAAAGTTTCTTTGATCACTGTCTGTTTTTTTTGTTTTGCCATTCTCATATTTTATCACAAAAAAAGAAAAAAATTTTTACCTCACCCCGCCTTTCGTGAAGCTCAAGGCACCCCTCTCCTTTTTCCTTTTATTAAGGAGAGGGGAAAGGGGTGAGTAGATTGTCTTTTTTTCTCTTGCATTTTATTTTGTCCGTTATATAATGGACATCATGTTTCCCGGTGATAAAAATTTAAAAGACACCAAACAAAAGTCTCTAATCTCTTATGACCCAGTCGGTCTTTCCAGCGTGTCCATTTCTCTATCTTATACAAAGACAAATAAGCTCATTACCGCCCTTTACATGGTAACGGACACGATGGAGAAAGACGAGCCAATCCGTCTTAAATTAAGGACATTGGGAATTGAAATTTTAACGGACATAGAATCCACGTCAAAGACATCACTTCTTAATGTTGAGCAAAAAGTATCCGCGATCCTCTCTTTCTTGAGCATAGCTGTAGACCTCCGTATGATCTCGGCTATGAACTCCGGTATTCTAGCCAAAGAATTCAATGAATTGAAAGAATCGGTTAAAAATTATACCAGCAAGCAGGCTTCCTGGTTTGAAGAATTTATGCACGAAGAAACTCGTTCTACAAATTCCTCCTCCTATGTAGGAGGAGGTAAGGTGGGGGTAAATTCTCTCGGACACGCCAATCATTCTAGTACTCATATTGGGATTCAGAAGGGGAGCACTTTGATGAAGGCTTTAGGCGATGTCCGTGATAAAAAAGCAGAGTTTGAAATTCTAAAAAATAAGAGACGACAAGATATATTGGATATAGTGAAGAGCTCTACAACTGGAGCATCCATAAAGGACATTGAGCAGTATATGCAATCTAAAGGACAAAATATCGGAGAAAAAACATTACAGCGGGAGCTTGTTTCTATGCTCAAGGACAATGTCCTTTATAAAACCGGCGAGAAACGCTGGAGTAAATATTTTATAAAATAACCTCACCCCCTTCCCCCTCTCCTTAATTAAGGAGAGGGGTGGATGCGGAGCAGACGGGGTGAGGTGGATTGTATTTTCCTCCTTGCATTCTCCCTCCCCAAAATGCTATATTTTTCCTTATGGATATCTCGCTTATAGGGTTATCCACATATAATATATTGCTCTCAAATATAGCTATATATTATAATGTTTGGGTGAATGCAGATTCGCGCAATCTCAGGGCGTTTCTGTATTCGCAAACGCAAATGTTTTCGTTCGCGATTTCGTCGAAAAAATCTTGAATGAGAACTGTCCGCGGGTAGGTCAAAAATGCCCCCGGACGACTCGCCGATTTTTTACGAAATTAAAGAATCCGCGAGAAAGGCATGGTCCTTGAAAACAGAATACGCGCTGAAAATGGATCCATCTTTAGCGCGGAAATTTTGCGAAATTTAGTTTCGTAAAGTTTCGCAAAATTATTCGGTTTTCGCCTTTTAGTCGAAAAAGTTTTTCGAAAATTTTTATCGGTTAAAAGTTCACAAAGTCTATCCGTTATGATTAGTTCGTCGCATTAGTAATTTATTAAAATTTTAGACGAGCGAAAATTAATGGAAAGAAACATACGCTTTTAGTTTTCTCCCCCGATTTTTATCTGGAGAGAAGTCGAAACTAAATATAATGGCGTATACAAAAATTATGAGTAAATTATCAAAATCAAAATTCCTTATTGGGGTTGCGGTTTTCGCTCTCGTTGCTTTCACTGCCACCGCAGTCTTTGCAGCCGATGGTTCTGTCACCAAGACTTTGAAGAAAGGAATGAAAGATATTCAAGTTAAGTATCTTCAACAGAAACTTAATGAAAAAGGTTACACAGTAGCCGCTTCCGGCGCCGGTTCAGTTGGCAACGAAACCACATATTTCGGTCCAGCAACCTTCGCAGCTGTGGAGAAATTCCAAGCAGCCAACAACATAGAAGTTGTTGGAATCTTCGGACCAAAATCACGAGCCGCCTTGGAAAGTGCAACAGCGGGAACTGGCGGTACATCCTCAAGTTCCGGTTGTCCTACGGGCGCATTGTTTAACTCTCAAACTGGCGCTCCATGCACCAGCACTTCAGGCACTACGCCTGTAGCTACTGGTCCGGTAAC
>CAYQKC010000018.1:10555-13333 GCA_964418145.1 uncultured Candidatus Saccharibacteria bacterium | reverse complement strand
GCATTGTATTGAGTTCTGGTGATGTTGTAATCTATCTGCCCCGTGGCAGCGCTTATACAGCGCTGGTCTCCCAAAAATCCGCTGGCTTGAGTTAGGTTTCCGCGGATTTGTTGCGCGGTTGATTCCACCGTTCCTTCAAGTCTTCTTTGCAGTTCGTTGTCTGCTATGATTTTTAAACCGAACGGGTTGTTGGCCGGAGTTGCAGCCATTTCTGTCCAGGCACTCCATCCGCCCCGGCTGAAATCTGTCTGAAATGTTTCTACGTTTACATAAGTCGGATTGTTTTTCATCGCTTCATTGAGTGAAAATCTGGCATTGTTTTGGAATTTATTTCTGAAAGCAAGCGCCGTGTTTTGAAGCCAAGCTTTGCCGTATGGATTAATGCCGTTTATTTCTGCGCCGAATTGCAGAATTTCATTCTTGGCGATATCTCCAAAGAATTTTTCTGGGTCTTGGACAAAAGAAGGCGAACCGTCGAATCCGCTGTTGATCCAATTTACCGTACTCAAGGTAAGCTTTTGTAGAAGCATTTTTACAATGAGTCGTCCGATACTTTGTATGCAGGTGGAATTATCATTCATTGATTTTGTAGCTACCGCTGAGTTGGCTGTGTTTGTCTGTATAGCTCTTAATTCTTGTTTATCAGTGTCGGACAGTCTGACTTTTATGGAATCAATTGAGTCTGCCGCAGAGCTCGCAGTGTCTTTTAAGCTGGAGTTCAAAGTATTTTCTGCCATTCTATCCATTCGTGCCTTGTTTTCATCTGCATTTATTGTTATTTCTGCGCCTTTTTCTAAATTTATACCACCACTAAATAGGCTGTTAATTCCGCTGCCGATCAAGTTTCCGCATTGTGGCAAGGATCCTATAGCCACGCCCAACCCGCTGGCATAACCGCTTACCCTCTGTGCCTGCGCTTTCTTCGGATAAAAAGCGAAAGGCATTGATAAGGTGCTCAAGATTAAGACAAAAGAGATTATTGAGTTGTGTAAATTTTTTTGCACTTATTTTTTTGCTAATGCCTAGCGCCTAAAGCCTACTCATAATTTTATCATTATTTTAACGCAGTTTCTAAATCCCCTACTGCTTTTATCAAGTTATCGCTGTACTTCTGATATTGAGATAATCCGGAGAGGCCTACGATAGGATCACTCACGATTTTTGCCAGATTTGTCACGCTTATTCCCGTGTTGTTTGAGTTATTGGCAATGCGCAAATGGTAGCTCAGTAAGCTTTGCGGGACATATATCTCCATTATTTTTTTGGCGAATTCTTCATAGGCATTTGCGATGCCGATGAGCTTTTTATTTTGGCTTCCGTATACGGTAGCTCCTGATTGATCCGCCCTTAATTGTTCGCTTATTATGGAAAGTTCGTCTCCCAAGCCGGCTGATTGGTAAGTTTTAAATAAGTTTCTGACATCGTTGTAATATTTTTGTTTTGAAGCCAAGTCGTCATTGCTTATTATTTTAGCGTCATTTTTACTGTATTTGTCTTCTAAATTCGGATTGACGATTTTTTGGCCGAGCGCGCTTGAGAAATCGTTTATGGCGTTTTTATCCACTCCACCGGAAGATTTTATCGCGCTGTAGCTCGCAAAAAAATCTCGGGCGAATTTTTCCGTTTCAGTCAGCTTTGTTTCATTCACACTGTTCTCAATTTTCAACCCCTTCTTTTTGTTGGCTATATATTCGGAGTCCGGCATTCCGAAGGTTGACGGATTATTTTTGTCCGTGCCCCAGAGCGCTTCTTCCCAGTCCGGCACTCCGTCGCCGTCAGAATCTTTCTGTACCAAATCCGCAAAATTTTTATTTTCCACTTTGAGCGGAGATTTATCGTTCCCGTTCAGGGAGAAACTTTCTCCGGAGGAAGACATAAAGAAAATTGCGAAGATAATTAGCCCCAAAACCAGAATTACTCCGGTGATGTAGGTAAATTTTTTACTTGGCAGAAATCTTGAATATTTTTTTAGATTAAGATTTATTTTTTTCATTTTATCTTGCCATTTGTTTATCTTGTCGTGCCATACAGGTCAACCGTGTTTAAAGAAACGGTTTGGATGTCTTCTGACTCCGGATGCTGGCAGACTATTTCAGTCAATCCGGCGTATCTTCCCATAATAAATTTTCCACTGTAAGGCGTAGTTCTCGTCAGTGATTTTGCGGTATATGGTATAAAATAACTTGTCGGAGCGCCTGCCGGCGAACCCACGGGTAGCACTTCTATAGAATATCCGGGAACGTCGCAAATATATCCAAAATCTTCCAATTCTCCCACCTCCAGAGCTTTGTCGCTTATTATTTTTCCGCCAAATATATTCCAAGAGCCTTCATAAGCATGTGCGCGGTAACTTGTATAAAAGAAAAATCCAAGAACAACGAGCAAGGTTGCGATCAAGCCTTTTTTCATCCCGTTAGAAATTATTTTAATATTGTCTAACATAATATTTACATCAACAGACCCGTCAGCATTAATTTCTAACGGGATTCATACATACATTATATCATCTTGGCAATCTCTATCCAATCAAAAAGTGTTAATTCCTCGGCTCTTTTGTTGCCGAGTCGTTTTAATACCTCTCCCCAACCCCTCTCCTTGTTAAGGAGAGGGGTGAAGGGGTGAGGTTTTTTCAAATTTGATGCCACCTTTTTCCTTTTATGAGCAAATCCAGCTTTAACCACTCGCCAAAATCTTTTTTCAAATTCCTCAAAATTGTTAAAAGCTCGATTGTTAAAAGCTCGGTTTTCAACATTTCTGATAAATAAGTTTTTGGAAATA
>CAYQKC010000018.1:0-10455 GCA_964418145.1 uncultured Candidatus Saccharibacteria bacterium | reverse complement strand
TCGATTGTTAAAAGCTCGGTTTTCAACATTTCTGATAAATAAGTTTTTGGAAATACCTCTTATAGCTATTACAGCCGAGTCAACCTTAGGCGCTGGCGAAAAATATCTTGCCGGCACTTTCATGACCATTTTTGGTTCGCCGTAAGCTTTTACCGATATGGAAAGCAAGCTTTCTTTACGGTCTCGCGCCAAGATTCTTTCCGCTACTTCCTTTTGCACCATTAAAATCATCCGCTCTGGCTGTCTCACCCATGGGGTTAGCCCCGATGGGTTTTCACCGCTTAAAAATTTTTTCAAAATTGCGCCGGTGATATTGTAGGGAATGTTGGCGATAATTTTATAATTAGATCTTTCTCCCCCTGCTAAGAGGGGGTGTCCGAAGGACGAAGGGGTCTTGAATTCTAAAATATCTTCATTTTTTAAAATTAACTCCCCTTCTTTAATTTCTTCTTTAAATTTTTCTTTTAGAAGCGCGAAAAGTTCCTGATCTTTTTCTATCGCGATTACATGGCTGCTTTTCTCCAAAAGCTTTTCGGTAAGAGCGCCCTTGCCGGGTCCTATTTCAAGAATTATGTCAGTTTTTGAAATTTCCCCGGCTTCGATAATTTTTTTCAAAGCCAAAGCCGATTTCAAAAAATTCTGCCCCAAAGATTTTTTTGATTTTATATATTTTATCATATATAGATTGTTTTTATTTTCCCTTGTTCTCTCCGCCGCGGCGGGCAAGTTTCTTCCCCCAAAATGTTTTTTGGAATGTCCGCTAAAAATTCCGAAGGAGCGTTTATCTGGCGTGATCCAAAAATGGTTCGGAAGTTTGCGAAGGACAAAAAAAGTTTTTCTTTGGCACGAGTGATAGCTACATAGAAAAGCCTGCGCTCTTCTTCCTGGTCTATTGCCTCTTCTCCATCTCGCCTGTGCGGGAAAAGTCCATCTTCAAGCCCGACCACGAAAACATATCTAAATTCAAGTCCTTTTGAAGCATGTACGGTCATTAGCCGGACTGCGTTTTTTTCTGTTTCTTTATTTTCAGAAACGAGTAGGCTATCTTGGTCGGAAGCGAGTGAGGCATCTTCCAAGAGTTTTTCAATTCCCCTTCCTTCCGTCAGATTATCATACTTTAAGGCAAGTGTGGCGAGTTCTTTTATGTTTTCAAGTCTTTCCAGGTCTTCATCGGTTCCTTCTTTAAGTTCTTTCTCAATGCCTGATTTTTTAATGACGAATTTTATAACTTCTCTCGCTTTTTCAACCTTTATTTTCTCTTTTATTTCATCCAAAATCCTATAGAAATTTTCTATTTTAATCTTTGTTTTCAAAGGCAAAACATTGATTTCTCCGGCCTGTCTCGCCCTGGCAGTGGCAAAGATTTTGGCCAACGTTGCCTTGCCTATTCCGCGCGCCGGGAAATTTATGATTCTCTTTATGTCCGACAAATTTTCTCTGTTTAGTGCCGCTCGGATATAAGAAAGAGTGTCTTTAATCTCTTTTCTTTCAAAAAATTTTACTCCAAGCACTTGATACAGTATGCCGTATCGGAGCATCGCTTCTTCAAGTATGCGCGACTGGAAATTTGCGCGGTAAAGAACGGCAACTTCAGATAGTAATGGGTATGCTGTTTCCTCGGGGTCGTTGTCTCCGCGTGCTCGCGGAGCGCTGCCTCTCAGCCCATCGGCCTGCGAGACACCCCGCGGAAACACACCCCCGTTGCTATCTAGTATCTCTAAAATTTTTGTCGCCACAAAGTCTGCTTCATCCGCTTCGTCCAGCGCTTCATAAAGGCCGATCTTCTCCCCTATTTTATTTTTAGTAAACAAATTTTTCTCCGGACGATATTTATTTTTTTTGATTACTTCATTGGCAGCCTCCAGAATATTTTGGGTAGAGCGGTAATTTTCTTCCAGCAACATTATTTTCGCTTCTGGATAATCTTTTTCAAAATTTAAAATGTTCCGCAGATTTGCTCCGCGCCAACTGTAAATATTTTGGTCCGCATCGCCCACCACGCAGATATTTTTATGCTTTTCGGAAAGTATTTTTGAAAGCAAATACTGCACTTCATTAGTATCCTGGTATTCATCTATATGTATATGGTTCCACCTGTCTTGATAAATGTTTCTTATTTTTTCATTCCCTTTCAAGAGTTTGACCGTTTTAAGAATTAGGTCGTCAAAATCCAAAGAATTTTCTTTCTTTTTTCTTTCCTCGTAAATTTTCCAGATTTTTCGAACTAGGTCTTGAAAATAATTTCCAGTGTTTTCGGCAAATTCTTCATAGCTTATAAAATTCCCTTTTTCTCGACTGATTACCGCGCGGATTTTTGCCGGAGGAAATTGTTTTGGGTCTTCCCCGATCTCCTTGATGATTTCTTTAATAAGGGTCTTTGAATCTTCTTCGTCCAAGATAGAGAAATGTCTGGTAAGCCCCAGTGCCCGGGCGTTTTCTTTTATAATATGCACTCCAAGCGAGTGAAAAGTTGAAATAAAAGGTATGCCCTTATCTCCACTGTCAAGATCGAACCTTGACAGTAAGCTTGATACCCTATCCCGCATCTCTTTTGCCGCTTTATTTGTGAAAGTGACAGCCAAAATTTTCTCCGGCGGAACGCCTTTTTTGATAAGGTTCATAATACGGTGAGTGATCGTCTTGGTCTTGCCTGCCCCCGCCCCGGCCACGACAAGAAGCGGTCCGTCACTGTGAAGTACCGCCTCTTTTTGTTTCTTATTTAGGCCTTCTAAATGGTCCCGCATCTGTAAAATATAGCACCATAAAACACTTTTTAGCAAAAATTGTGGAAAACTGTGGAAGGATTATCCTTCCACAGTTTTCCACAATTAGGTTGACTTGAGGGGTTAATTGGGCTACCCTTTTAGTATACCGTATGGGTGCAGGATTTTAAGTGGTAGAAAGATAGGAATGACAGTAACCATCGCGAGGAAACCTTATTTTACAACGCATATTGGTCGTTTAGACTCTCAGCCTTCCCGCGGGATCGCGGATTTCGACAAGGTTGACCGGGGTTCCAAAGCGATAATTCAATTGTTTTATAAAATCTAAATCTAAAATAATCAGCTATTTTATATTATTCACCCTTTCTTTTGGGGCCTTTTGGGTGCCAATAGAGACAAATGCTGGATTTTTCTCTTCTCTTTTAGGAACCGGAGTATCGGCAGATTCTGATTTAAATCAGGAACCCGCAACCTATTCAAACAAAGAAAAGAATTCCCAAACATTGCCCCTCCTTCAGGCTAATGTCTCTTCTGCCCCTATTTTACAAGGTAAAAATGACAAAAAAACAAACAATGACAATGATGATATTAAAATTGAAAGTGACACAAGGATAACTGTTTCTCAAAATGCTCTGCAGCCGACGGTTAGTCATATGGATATCGGTGGAAAGACTGGAACTGAAGACTTCTATCCTGATCAGACAAGTGTTTATGTGGTTAGAAAAGGCGACTCCATTCCTCAAATAGCCGATCTGTTTGGGGTTTCTGTAAATACCATTCTTTCTGCCAACGATCTGAAGAAAGGTGACAAACTTTCCGAAGGCGATGTACTCTTAATTTTACCTGTTTCCGGAATTCAACATATTGTGACAAAGGGTCAGACTCTCCAGAGTATTGCCAAGCTCTACAAGATAAATGCTAGCGATATTACAATGTACAACGGACTTGCCGAAAATGCCAAGTTGATTGTTGGCGACAAGCTTGTTATTCCTGGTGGAGAAATATTAGATGAAGGCGGAGACAAACCCTTGCCAAATTTAAAACAGTCCGAACAGAAAGACTTAAATTATTATGCCAAAAGCACGCTTAAAGCTATCCCCGGTTATTTTATAAATCCTTTACCAAATGGACGCAAAACCCAGGGATTGCATGGCCCTGGTTTAAGGGGTGTTGATATTGGCGCACCAAATGGATCAAACATTTATGCCTCAGCTCCCGGCACAGTAATCGCAATTAAAACCGGTTGTGTGGTAGGGCCGCAGAGATGTGGAGGAGGATATGGAAATATGGTAATTGTACAGCATTCAAATGGTACAAAGACTCTCTATGCGCATATGTCAAAAGTGATTGCCCAGATCGGCGCGCAGGTTGAGCGAGGTGATGTTATAGGTCTGGTTGGAAATACCGGCCGCTCCACCGGTCCGCATTTGCACTTTGAAGTTTTCAACGCAAGAAACCCCGGCGCCGACTGGAGCTGGGCAAACTAAAATAAGACCAAAATATAGGCAAATATAGAATAGTCTTGACTATTTTGCATTTGGGTATAAAATAGCCATATGGAGTTAAAAAGAAATATTTATAAAGGGATATTGCATGACCTTACGAAGAAAATGGTCTTTATTGTAGGACCAAGACAGGTTGGTAAAACTTGGCTTTCAAAAAAAATTTCAAAAGAATACAAAAATTCGATTTATTTGAATTATGATAATTTTGAACATAGAGAAATAATTAAAAAACAAAGCTGGTCATCGGATGTCGATTTAATTATTTTTGATGAAATTCATAAAATGCCAAATTGGAAGAATTATCTAAAAGGGGTTTATGACACTAAATTAGAATCAATTCATATTTTAGTTACTGGTAGCGCAAGAATGGATGCTTTTCGAAAGGTTGGAGATTCTTTGGCTGGAAGATTTTTTATTCGCCATCTTTTGCCTTTTACTGTGGCAGAAATAAAAAATACAGATCTAAAAGATTATACAAAGCTACTTTTTGAAAGAGGTGGTTTTCCAGAGCCGTTGCTTGCTTCTTCGAAAGATGAAGCCAATCGTTGGCGATCTCTTTACACTGAAAGTCTTTTGGGGCAGGACGTTTTGGAATTTCAGGAAGTTGAAAAGTTAAATGTTATTAAACAAATTTTTCAATTATTGAAAAATAAAGTTGGCTCTCCCCTGTCTTATAATTCAATTGCTAGAGACTTGGGAATTTCTCCAACCACAGTTAAAAGATATATTGAAATTCTTGAGGCTTTGTATATTATTTTTATAATAAAACCCTATACACATAAAATTTCTCGCTCAATTTTAAAGGAACCAAAAATATATTTTTTTGATTATGGCGTAATAGATGACATTGGGGCTAGGTTTGAAAATTTTGTTGCCTTGGCTTTATATAAACACACTATATTGAAAGATGATTCGTCTGGTAAAAAATATTCGTTGGGTTTTTTAAAAACGAAAGAAATGAAAGAAGTAGATTTTGCATTAGCTGATGAGAAAAATAATTTACTTGAAATCATAGAAGCGAAAGTTTCTGATTTTACAGCTTCAAAAACATTGGAATATTTTTCAGAAAAATATAAAGTTAAAGCTACACAAATAGTTTACAATTTAGATATTGAACGTGTATCTTCAAAAGGTGTTGAAATTAGAAATGCCCAAAAATATTTGGAAAATTTAGAAGAATAAGCCAAATTTTTTTAAAGTTTTTAATGCCAAAACCCCGGCGCCGACTGGTCCTGGGCGAATTAGCCTTATTCCTTACATAACATAAATGCATAGGGCTTCTTTGTGTATTTATGTTGATCATTCTTTTTCTCTTTTTAAAAAGGGCGGTCTACCGAATGGCGCTTGATCACCAAATGGTATTGTGGTCGTTCTGATGATTTTTCTTTCCGGAATGGAATAGTTTTTCTTCCGCAGCTCTCTTATCTCTCTGCTTATCTCTTCATACACCATTCTTTCCGGGAAAGGCATTATACGCGTGATATCATTGTGATATCTGCCATATATTTCCGCGTAATGCATCAGATGTTTTGCCGCTTCCATCGCCCACAATATCTTTTGCGGTTCTTGCCAATAATGCAATTCTTTTCTTCTTTCTTCCCTCCCTAAATTTCTTACCGCAGTATCATTTTCTTCCCATTTTCCCAATAAACCAAAGGCTATCTGCCTTTCTACATTTTCTTTGTTTCCTCCGGCATTATGCACAGCTATCATCATATAGTGGAAATAATCCACATCATCTTCCCTCGTCCCGAAGTATGGATTGAATTCATCTATCAGCAGACGATTTGAAATGTTCTCAAGGTCTTGCATTTTCTCCACTGAGTTTTTTGCCAAATTATATATTTTTTCGAAATCTGCGTTATTCCAATCCATAGATTTGTCTTTTTTCTTTTCTTCAAGCAGCTTCGGATCTTCGGTGAGAGTTTCTTTAAACCTTTCTCTTATTTTCTCCCTGCGCATCCATCGCATTCCTGGTATCAATAGAAGCAAAGTAAGTGGTATGGGCACTACATGTTTCTCTTTTTTGTTTTCATCATAAGTTATTTCAATTTCCACCATTCTCTTTGACCCGACTATTTCATCTAGTTTCGATATCATGCTTTTGTCTTTTATTTTTCCATTGTTGTATTCTTTTATCAATATAAAGGCGGATTCAAGTTCATCTACAGCATCATCTATGCCCGAGGATTTGGCTAGGCTGTCGAGCGTTGCCAGCTCGGCCTCGCTGAATTGCACCTCCTCGGCTTTTATTTCCGAAATGACATCTATCTCAATTCCCAGCATTTTTAAAGCTTCCCTAACTTCTGGGTCCATATTGCCTGCTCTCTTTTCAGACAGAGATATGTTTTCCTTGTCCACATTCCCTATAGCCAAGCTCCTTTTCCCTTTTTCTTCAGGACCTTCCGGCGAAGAAAGGCCGATAATTCTTATGTTGTTTATTTTTACTTTGCTTAAATTAGGTGTTTCTCCTTTATGATGCAGTCTATATACATCTTCAGCTGAATTTGTCGGATCCCAAAATACCAATTTTTCTACCAGTTCTTTTTTTATAGATTCCTCTATATATTTTACGGCTTCTTTTTTTGAATCCTCGCTTTCTGCTTCTGCGGTGTTAAAATTTCTGCTGTATTTGTAGGGTATCCTTATAAGGCTTTTATTGTAATGTTCCGTTTCTGTTCCAATTTCCACCTGCAACGGAGTGATGATAGACCATGGGTTAATATATGTATCTCCTTTTTTATCCTCGGCAAAAAATCTATCCGTAACATTGAAAGAAGTGAATTCCGGCATTTTAAAACTATCGTCTTTCTCTTCAACTATATTTTTTCCATGTTTGTTCTTTATATCTTGCGGGTTTTTTTCTTGAGGGTTGATAACCACAGGCACAGAAATGATGGCGCTTACCAGGAGCGATTTTAATAATGATGATTTTTTAATAGAAGCCTCTTTATTTTTTGGAAAATTTTCCATATTATTTGTTGTTTATTAAATTGATAAAATAAACGCTTGTCTTATGTAATAATTATACATTATTTTCTCTTGAAAACCGGAGTCTGGATTTAAATAAAAGAGAGCGCTTGCCCGAAAAGTTATCCACACCCAATCTTTGGTTTATATGCAATTTAATGTTACCCTAATTTAGGTAGCAAACTATCTAAATTTTATAAATTAGATTATATGCATATATATCAACGTAAAATTAGAAAAAAAATAGAGGAAAAGCTATTCCAGGGTAAAATAATTATAGTTTTTGGTCCAAGACAATCGGGCAAAACAACTCTTTCTAAATCTATTATTGAATCTTTCGGAAAGCAAGGTAAATATTTCAATTGTGAATTGCTTGATATACGGACTCATCTGGTTCCTAGACAACCAGAACTTTTATATCGGAAAGTAAAAGATTATAAAGTGGTGGTGTTGGATGAGGCTCAAACAGTTGAAAATATTGGTCTTATTCTGAAAAATTTCATCGATACTTATCCGGAAATTCAAATTATCGCTACGGGATCTTCGTCTTTTGATTTGGCAAACAAAATTAACGAACCTCTCACCGGAAGGACTTATAATTTTATGCTCTACCCTCTCTCTTATGAAGAAGTTGAAAACGTAAACTTGAATGACTTTCTTACCTATGGAATGTACCCGGGGATTGTTTCCGCAAATACAAATGATAAGCTTGACCGACTGGAAAATATAGCGACCAATTACTTATATAAAGATATTTTTAATTTTGAACAGATTCGCAAACCGGTGGTTTTTGAAAAGCTTGCCATTACCCTTGCTCGGGAAGTTGGGACACAAATTTCGACCGACCGTTTGGCAAAGATACTTGATACAAACAAAACAACAGTTGAAAGATATATAGCTCTTTTAGAACAGGCATTCATAATAAAACGCCTTTATTCTTTTTCCAGGAATTTAACCTCGGAAATTAAAAAATCTTACAAGGTTTATTTTTTAGATATCGGTCTTAGAAATGTTTTGGCGCAAGATGTGATTTCTCCTGAGGCGCGCCAAGATAATGGAAAAATTTTTGAGAACTTTTTTATAATTGAAAGACTTAAATTTATGCAAAACAACGGCCATTACCCTTTATATTATTTTTGGAGAACTTACGAGCAAAACGAAGTTGATCTCATAGAACTTGAAGAGGGAAAAATGAATGCTTTTGAATGCAAGTTTTCAGATGGAAACAATACGATTTCGCTTTATAAATTTAATGAGGTTTATCGGGAGGCAAAAACCCATTTGATAAATAAAGATAATTTAGCTGAATTTTTGATATAAGCAAATAAAAAATACACAGGGTAATCCTGTGTATCTTAGATAGTTATGTTTTTCTCCTGAAAACCGGAGTCCGGGTTTAAATAAAAGAGAGCACTTTCCTTCCGATTTTGCCGGAAGATAGAGGAGAGAGATTCGCACTCTCTCCTATTTAATTAGTGTTTGCTCCAGACTCCGCTTTCCAAGAGAAAACTTTCTCGCAATAGGCGCAAAAAATCGGTTACCAATTTTTTGCGCCTAACAACGAGGGCAAGCGTTTTAAAAACCGCTTGCCCAAATTTATGTAACCCTAACCCGTTGTGATCTCTTGGAGGTCAATATTTTCTCCCGCTTCCGGCGGGTAATATGTAAAATTTTCTTCTCCGTTTTCACGGTGAGAAAATTTTACAAAATTATTTTTATCTACTACTGCGAGCCAGACAGTTGTTGACGCTCTGCCTGAGCGGTACCCGCCACTTACTTCTTTTTTCCAGATTGGCGATCCGGACAAAGAAGCGTGATATTGTCTCCCGAAACCTTTTAGGGTCGTTTTTGAATAAGCTTCGACCCAAATTAGTTTGGGATAGTTTGTATTTTCATCCGCCTCTACTGGTTCGAGACGGACGTAATTTCTTTTTTCTGTGAATTCCTCGGCTTTTTCAGTACCGAGAGGGACCTGTTTATATCCATGCACTGTCCCATAGTGCATTGTTTCTCGTGACCATTTTTCTTTGGCCACGGTTTTTTCAACTTCCATTTCAGTCAGCTTTACTGCCTGACCTACTTTGGGAGGTTCGGGCATTATTGCCCACAGATCAATCCGGCCGTTCCAGTCTGCGCCGAACTGATCACCTTTTATTACGCCATGATACACGGGTTTTAGTGTATCATTTTTTGGATCTTCTACCTTTTGCCATTTACATGGCAGTGTAGAAGAAATTTTTACCTTCACTTCAAAAATCGCCCTGCGCGATATCGTAATATCAGGGCGATCTTGCCTCTTGTCCAAACAAGTTGGACAAATCTTTGGTATAGAAGAGCCTATACCAAGATTTTTGTACTCCGCGGTGTCAATTTGAAAATTATTTCCGCAGAATGTGCAAGTTAAATTTAATAACAGACTCACTTACTCTCCTTGCCCGATTACGTCGGAACCGCGTTTAATTGAGATAGATTTTATTAGTTACATACAGAATCAAGAATAGTCTGGATTTTTTGGGACACCTTTTTTATGTCGGAATTTGCCCATTTCCAAACCATTTCCCAACTATATTCACCATATTGGGATATTATGGCTTCTTTTATATCCTCAATAAACTTTTCTGCATCGACATTGATGAATGGATTGTCACTTTTAAACTCTTCATCAATGTTTTCACAAAAAAGTGTTTTTTTGCTGTGTTTATAGACTTTCATTTTTATAAAGTCCTTCACAGCGTTGATCCCCATATTTATCAGAAACCCCCTTAAGTCATTTATCTGAGGAAGTTGTTTTACTACTTCCCCGCTTTTTTCTACTATTTTAAGTAATGCCTCATCTCTGAGGTCATTAAACTTAAATAATCTTCCAAAGGCCGACTCTCGCCTTTGTTTGATAATTACTAAAACGCTGATAGTAGAGCATTCTACTATCAATCCCCAATTTTTTTCAACAAAAGAATTATCAATATTAATTATTCTTTTGTGATATTCTGGTACAAAATAACCAGATTTTTTTGCGCGATAGTATGTAGCGCGAGATATTTCGTATTTAGCTAGAAATTCCTGCTCTCTAAGAGCAAGATCTTCGCTAGATAAATATTTTTTTTGTCTTTTCATTTTTTCTCCTTTTAGTTAGCTCCCTCAAAACAGTGGCACAACTATTCTAAAGGAACTAACTAACCACAGAGAAAAAATTTACTTTCAATGTCAAGGTCGAACCTTGACAGTGTATTGCGATATTCTATTTTCAAAAAACTTTT
>CAYQKC010000017.1:0-13584 GCA_964418145.1 uncultured Candidatus Saccharibacteria bacterium | reverse complement strand
TCAACACGAAATAAAGTGGATGGAAGCGATTCTGTAATCACCCCTCTCGCCGTCAAAAGTTTTTCGTTTTTTGGATCGCTCATTTTTAAGTATTAAAATTATAGCAAAATCAATAAAAGATACAACTTTTTTATTTAGGATAGTTTATAATCACATCTATCTTGCTCGCTTTGTCCGGGAAAGATGATTTCCAGAACGGGCGCATTACGAGCTCGGCGGAATCAATGCTCTTGTATTTGGATAGAATCTGATTGAAATCATCTTTGCTCTTGCTCAATAAATCGGAAACAAATTTCTCTTGGTCTATCTTCCAAATTATATTTACGTTCCCGGAGAGGCTGAAGCTGATATTTTTTGCATCGGCGAAAGAAATATTTTCTTTGTTTGAAAGCGCGAAAGCAAGATCTTTCAAATTCGGTATTTCCACCTTACTGTCATCGTATTTATCTATGGTATCTCCCGCAATTTTTTGGGTAAGCTTCTTTTCATCAAAGATAAAACCGTATATCGTGCCTTTTACATCTGCCACTAGTACGTTGTTTTGATCCGGAGTGAAAGTAGCTTCTTTATCCCCTATATCCAAAAAGACAGCGTCTTTAAAGAGGATAAATCCATTCGGGATCTGGTCGGCAATTTTACTCTCGAGCTTGGCGGAGAGAGCCGCCCGCAATTCATTGACGGCGCTTGCCTTGTCCAAGTCTGAAACTATCGGAGCTTTGCCCGTGAATCCGCCAAAAATTCCTCCTTTTGATCTGGCATAAATTTTATCGTATTTAGGCGTACCTTTAAAGCCTAAAATTTTGAAATCAATGGGGTCGCTGTTGTATTCCGGTCCGGCTTTTCCGCCATAAATGCCGACTTCTATGCTCCCAGGCTTGCCTCCGCTCATTCCGGGCACGGTTATTTTTTTATCTGTCATATAGACCTTTCCATTTGATCCCTCCAAGCGAGTGTCTATAAGGAGAGACTGGGGGGCGGAGCTGTAAGCATTATAAATTATCACGGCGCCTTTGGCGGATACGGAAGTATCTTTCATTTCTCCGCCCTGGATGGGTTTGCTCTCGTCTCCTGAGATGACTACCAAATTGAACGGCAAGCCGGAATTATCCCCTACTCCGTCTTTGACCGCGGATATGTTTTCATTTATGGCTACGCTTTTAACTTTGGGAACTAAAGTTACTTTCGCCCCGGAAAACAGGAAAGAAAGGGCAAAAAGCAAAAACACGACCGCCACTACGGCGACCAGGAAAAGCCTGTATTTCGGCACTCTTTTTTTAGGTCTTTTTGCCTCAAAAATATATCTCTCCGGCCTTCTGGTTTCCGTCATTTCTTCTCTAGGCTCTTCATTCCTTTCTACAGGCCTTTTTTCTATCTTTATTTTCAATGGCGATTTCTTCCTCACCATATCTTGTAATATTTGCCTTGCCATAACTATATTTTAACAAACAAAACGATTAAGATAAACTGTCTCAATGGTAAGAAAAGGATCTCTTGAGACTTCTCCGCCAAAAGAAACCGTCTTATGCAGGACTTGCGGACTCAAGAAAATAATCTTGAATTTTGAGTCGGTCTTCAGATATTGGCTGAAACCTTCGGATTTTATCAACTGTCCGAAAAAATCGGATAAATTTTCATCTGTTGAAACAAAAATAGTGGACGGCAAAGATCCGTTTTCGGAAAGATTAAGGAGAGACTTCTCTAATTCAGAAACCCACTCTTTCTCCAGCTTGCCCATAAAAGGGGCAAGCTTCTTTCCCGGGCTCCCGCCCAAATGCCCTTCGCGATAAGCCGAGAACAAGCCCCCTGCCTCGGCCAAAGAGCAATTCTCCTGGCCGGCTATTTTCCGGATAAAGAAATTGCGCCCCAGCGGAAAAGAAATTGAATTAAGCAGAGCGTCTTTTTTAATGGAAGAAATATCGGTGACTTCTCCGCAGATATCCATCAAAAGAAAATCTCTCTCGTGCGGGAAAAGATCGCGCACTGTGATAAAAGACGAGAACGCGAAAGTGGAAAATAGGATATCTTTCGTATGGTAATATTTAAAAATGGAATCCCTGATCCTCTCCAAGGTTTTTTCTCCGGACATAGAAAGGTATACGGCCATTTGGAGCTTTTTGCATTTTTTGCCATAGGGATCGTCCGTCTCATATCCATTCAAGAGAACTTTCATATTTTTGAATTCCAGCAGGCTTGGCCGGTCGCTTCCCTCTTTCAGATTATGCAAATTTTCTTTTTCAAAGAGGCTGATTTCTTTTTGAATGAGGCTGTCCGCCAATTTTGAAGTGAATGGAAAAGGAACATTTTTTTCAAGCTTGATTACTCTGGTCTGTGAAGCATACCAGGGGGAAGAAAGCACGCAAAAAATCCTGGAAGGCCTCCTAAAACCGGAAAGCGAAGCTTTGTTTGAAACTTTTTCCAAAGTTTTTAAGGCAAGCAATAAAAATCTGCCCGGATCCATCTCGTTTTCAAAAGTTATAGACTCGCGCACAGAAAAAACCATTCTGGCCGGACCATTTTTGTTTATTTCAAAGAAAGCTCCCCCGACGGAGGAAGAACCCAAATCAAAGACCAAAGCGAGCTCACCGTCCTCTTTCTTTTTAGAAAAAATTCCCATATTTAAATTATAACATTTATGCAATTAAAAAGAAAAACCGCACCATAAAAGATGCGGAAAAGAAGAAATTAGCGGAAGCGGAACACAAACCGGTCGTCGCCAGACCACTTGTAGGAAAGTCTCCCGAAGGCCGTGTCGAGCCACGACTCGGAACGGGCCCGGCCCACCCAAAACAGGTCCGGAGCGCCGCCGCGGTCGCTTATAGGATCCATAGCGATTATTAGCCATTCTCCATTAGGTTGATCCGTATAAGATAGACGAAGTTCTGGTCCGATTTGCGGTGGGCAGAGTTCTAAATTAAATTCTTTGGCTTTCTCATAAATTTCTTGGAAGGTAGCACCCTTTGGAAAACCAAGCTGTTCTACTGAAAAAGAAACGGTGTCTATCTCTTCTTTTTGTTTTAAGGGTTCTATTTTTCCCAAAATATCCTGAGCCCAATAAGATATTTTAAACCCTTTGTTTATGAGTTCCTCTTCATATTCTTTAGAGGTTCTGGTGGAAAGCTCAAAAGTTCTTTTAAAAATTTTCCTATCCGGGAAAGATTCATACAAATATGCAACGCTTGGGGGTATTTTCCTAAAAACTTCCGGACCCCATGCGCCAATATATACTTTGGTGGTTTCATTTATTTCTTTCTCATTGTGCGCAATCTGGCTTGGTTCGCACTCAAAAATAACAGGCAAATCTTCTTCTACGTTTCTGGTTTTTTTTAATGCTTCAATTCGCGGATCTTTTTCATATCCAAAACCTTCTATGGAGTCATGCACTTCATACAGAAAAAGCAAGTCGTCTTTGGTGAATGCTTCTTTTTTCTCCTGTTTTTTGGCAAGCTCGGTCATTTTTTTCATATCGGCGGATTTTTTATCAAACTTTTCTCCGCCCGGCAACGAATGATATTTTTGCATCGCGGTATCGATCAAAACCGGTTCCAATTCTTGCCGGTGATTCACGCCGCGCACCTCACCGATTTCTTCTCCCTGCATCCTAATGGCGATTCGGGGCTCGGTGTAACTGCCGGAAGATCCTTTGGTAAAATACACATAAAAATCTCCATTTTGGAGTTGGCTTGGCGCGCTTCCTTCGGCGGTACACCACCCGGTGCCCTTGCCCCGAAGCGCGTTTTCTAACACATGATAATCGGAACCTTGGTCGTATTTTACCCACTCGCCCTTTAACGATTCGCGGTTGAGTGATCCGGCTGTTTCTATTTGAGCGAAGGTGTAGAGTTTTACAAAATCTTTTTTCTCAATCATCTGCCCCAGCTCGATTCTTTTTTGTATTTGATCTTCTTCTATGAATTCTTGGCTCCCGATTCCGGTGGTGAGCATTCTATATACAAAACCAAGCGCCTCGGAATTGAGTTCGGGAAACGGCGCAACGGTATAGTTGGTGCGTTTGCTGTATTCTCCTTTTTCTTTATCCAGGGTTCCCATTTTGGAAAGATTCCGGACCACAAAATACCGAAACCACGCCGGATATTGAGCGTCGTTTTGGCGCACGTACTCCAGCCAAGCATTAAGAGACTTTATTTGAATATCCTTTTTCTCTTTGGCTAAGTTCTTATAGGATTCTAAAATTTTTTCACCTTCATTATCTTCCAATTTAATAACATCGTTCCCTCTGCCTTGTTCTGTGGCGATTCTTTTTTCCGATTCATACAGTCCGGTGGCTATTTTTGTCAACGTATCTTGGTCCTCGGTGTCTATAGCAAGATCTTTTATTATTTTGTGTTTGAGCAATTCCCAACCGCGCTCGTCTTCCGCTATAGTATTGAGGCGATCTAAATACGCCTGAATTCTTTCATCGCGCGTATGCGGAGCGAATTTTCTCTCCGGATCGTGTTTGGCCTTTTCTACCGCCCGCGCAACCGGTTTTGAACCGGCTAAATCGGGGTATTTTTTATCTAAAGTGTTTTCTTTCATAATTCTGCTTTTTTTATTATACTATATTTAAAAATTTATTCAAGTATCGCCTTGATGCGCCTAATTCCAGCTGAGACAGCCTCCTCTTTTTGAATTTTAAAATGACCAAGCTCTGCTGTATTCTTCACATGCGGACCTCCGCAAAACTCTTTAGAAATCGCATTTCCGTTTTTATCTTCTATGAAATATATCGAAACCATTTCCGGATATTTCGCCCCGAATTCCATTTCGGCGCCAAGTTTTTCCGCTTCGGGCAGGGGCATTTCCCGGCGAACAACATCCAGTCTTTCGGTAATTTTTTCATTTACAAAATCTTCCACTTTTTTCTTTTCTTCATCCGTGAGCTTGTGATCGCAGACGAAATCCATGCGCAGGCGTTCTTCGTTGATATTGCTCCCCCGCTGTTTTACATTTTTCCCTAAAACGGATTGCAAACCGGCGAGCAAAAGGTGGTGCGCCGTATGCAAGCGGATAGTTTTTTCATTGTGATTCGCCAGTCCTCCCTTAAACATCCCCGCCGAAGCAGTCTGCGAAAGTTTCTGATGCTCTGCCATTTTTTTATTGAAATCCTCCATATCAATCTCTATGCCTTTTCCTTTTGCCAGCTCTTCCGTGAGCTCTATCGGAAAACCATAAGTGGTAAAAAGTATAAATGGATCCGTGCCTTTTTCAAATTCTTTCATCCCGCGATCAAGCGTTTCCCTGAACTTTTCTTCTTCTTTTTTTATTTCTTTGTTATTTGTATTGAGCGGCCCTTTGGAAAATCTGGCTGCTCTCCGTATCAACCTCCTCAGTACATAACCTCGTCCCATATTTGATGGCACGACTCCATCGGCAATAATAAACGAAGCTGCTTTCAAATGATCTGCAATAATGCGTTCTTCCTTTGTTTTTTCTCCATTAAATAAATCCGTATCGTAGAAACTCTCTTTGTTCTGCACGACCGAAACAAGCCTCTCCAGTCCCATGCCCGTGTCAATACCCAAAATCGGTAATTTCGTTAATTTTGCCTCGCCTTTATCCAGCTTTTCTCTGGAGCCATCGCAAAAATATTCATTAAAAACAATATTCCATATTTCCACATCTTCCCCTCTCGCATTTTTGCAGTAAATTTCGGTCGTCGGTCCGCAGGGGCCTGAATCCCCGGTCGGTCCCCAAAACACATCAGACCCTTCTTCTTTTATCTTTAAATTCTTATCTATTTCCTGCCAAATCTCTTCAGATAGAGCATCTTTCGGCACATTTTCGCTTCCTTTATAAACTGTCACATAAGAAATTTCTAAACCCATTTCTTTAGTAATAAAATCATAAGCATAGCGTATCGCCTCTTTGCGCCCATAACCGCCGAAAGAAAAATTTCCGAGCATCTCAAAAAAAGTGAGGTGTGTATTATCTCCGACTTCATCTATATCGCCGGTACGAATGCACTTTTGGACAGAAACGACATTTTTTGCGCCAAAATCTTTCTCCGCTAGAGAGTTGTCCAAGTAATATTTTTTGAATTGCTGCATGCCGGCGGTAGTAAAAAGCACCGAAGGGTCGTTCTCCGGCACCAAGGAAGAAGACGGGATTATCTTGTGTCCGCGGGCTTCAAAAAACTTTAAAAATCTCGATCTGATTTCGTTTGAATCCATCCCGTACAAAATAGGACGTGTACGCTTACACTACGCTTCCCTTTTTATTATTTATAATATATTTTATCAATTTCATAATTTTATTTATTTCTATGCGTCCGCATTTCGTACGGGATTACCCGTTTCCATTTCTGTATTTTTCAAAATTCTCGTCAGAAATTTTTATAATCGGCTTTTCTATTACGCTCATCAAGATGAAAACCAAAAGCACCAGTATGGCGGAAGTTATAGCTAAAGAAAACAAACCGAAACCGCTGGCCATACCGATACCGGCCGTAACCCAAAGCCCGCCGGCGGTAGTGAGGCCGCGCAGACGAGAACCGGAAAAAATTATTGAACCGGCGCCCAAAAAACCGACACCGACGATTATATTGGCCGGTATCATCCCCGGATTAAAGCCATTGAATCCGGAGTATTTTTGGGACAGAAATTCGGAAATAATAACAAACAAAGCGGCCCCTAAAGCAACCAGCGAATGAGTTTTCATGCCCGCTTCCTTATGCACGAAACGGCGCTCCGCGCCTATTAACATCCCTATAATAATAGCGATAATCAGTTTTAAAATTATATCCCCGTTTTGGATAAAAAATTGTTCAATCACAATCATAAGACAATTATACAACAACTCCTCCTCCTAAACAAATATCTTTGTCGTAAAGTACGCAAGACTGCCCCGAAGCCACCAGGATCGGTTTTTCAAAAAAAAGAACCGCTTTGCCTTTGGCAATATTTTTAATTTCACACCCTAGAAGTTCGCCGTGGTATCTTACCTGGGCAGTATATTTTTTATTCGTTTTTGGAGCTTCATAAATCCAATTTGTATTTATCAATCTCACCCCCTTTTGTTCCCCCTCTCCTTGATAAAGAGAGGGGGTTAGGAGGCGAGGTAGTGATTTTTTAGAAACATAAAGGATATTTTTCTTCACGTCTTTGCCGATTATGTAATACGGTCCGTCCGTAGGATTTTTTTTAGTAATGGTAAAACCGTGCCTCTCGCCGAGCGTATAGAATACCGCTCCGTTATGATAGCCGATAACTTCATTATTTCTTCTTCCCTCGCTTTCGCTCGGGACGAGGATTACCTCGCCTTTTTTCTCTTTAATGTAGTGCTTTAAAAAGTCTTTCAAGTCCACCGCCCCCAAGAAACATATCCCCTGACTGTCTTTCTTCTCCGCCACCGGTAACTTGAATTTTTTAGCAAGTTTTCTAACTTCTGTTTTTTTGAGATGGCCAATCGGAAATAAAATTTTGGAAAGCTTTCTTTGATCAAGCGTCCAAAGGAAATAGCTTTGATCTTTAGCGGAATCTTTGCCTTTCAATAAATTCACCTCACCCCGCCCTACTGGGTTTCCTCTCTCTTTGATAAGGAGAGGGGTCAGGGGTGAGGTCTTAGCATAGTGCCCGGTAGCAATATAATCCGCGCCCATAGCGAGCGCTTTTTTTAAGAAGGCGCTAAATTTTATTTCTTTGTTGCACATCACATCCGGATTCGGGGTCCTGCCCGCTTTGTATTCGCGAATCATATAATCAGCAACTTCTTTTTTATATTCTTTTCCCAAGTCAAAAGTCAGAAACGGGATATTGAGACGCGCCGCGACGCGCATCGCGTCGCGACGCTCTTCTTCCTCATTGCATTCTAAAAATTTCGGATGCCAGGTACGGATAAAAACTCCGACCACATCATAGCCTTTTTCCTTTAAAATTCTGGCGGATACGGCAGAATCCACTCCGCCGGAAAGTCCGACAAAGACAGTTCTTTTTTTCATTTTAAATATTTCGCTTTATTCAACTTGTGCTCTTCAAAAGTCCTGGCATAACGCACATTTCCATCCTTGTCATGTAGATAATAAAGATAAGGGGAGCTTTTTGGAAAAATAGCTGCCCTGATGGACTCTATACCGGGACTTGAAATCGGTTTTTCCGGCAAACCCCTGGTCTTGTAAGTTTCCGGATCGGAATCAACCTGGAGAGGCATCCCTAAACCAAGCCTCTTCCACAAAATACCGGAGATTATGTTTCTGTCTTCTTCGCCTTTTGACTCTTCTTCTATTATCGAGGCCATTATTATAATATCTCCTTCTCTTTTGCTCGAACGTTCTATATCTGGTATAACTCCGGCAATTTTTTTATTGAAATTGTCTGTCATTGATTTTATCACTTCGCGCTCGGTATCTGTAGTTAGAAAAAAGTAAGTATCCGGGAAAAGATAACCCTCCTTGGCTCTAGCCAAAAAATTAGATTCGTTGAATTTCGACAATCTAAGAGAAAAAATCTTTGCCATTTCTTCCAAGGAAAAACCTTCGGGGATAGTTACCTTTACCGGTATCAAGCGCCTCTCGCCTCTAGTGAGCCTTTTTGAGACTTCCCAAACCGAAACTTTTCTTTCAAATAAATAATCTCCAGAAACTATATGTTTTTCTCCACCGAAAATTATGGACAGAGTCTCGAAAGCAACGCGGGAACGGATAATGTTTTCCGATTTCAACTCTTTTGAAACTGACCTCAAGTTGGCTCCATCTTTTATGCTCACTATTTGACCGGCGGGAAAATCACTCGGGGCCTCGAGCACAAAGATAAAAAACAAAAAAAATACCAAAAGCGCTCCGGCTCCACAAATAGCGATCTTCCATGAAGGAGAGAGCTTGTACCAAATGTGAGTTTTTGGATTTGTATTCTCATTTTCCATTTTATCAGAGAAAAATTAAGTGGGTAAATTGGGCGGAGGAGAAGCTTCTTTGGATTCAATACGTTCCAAGGTAGGCACTTTGAGTATCTGGCCTGGAAAGTGCCACAGCGTTGCAAGCTCTTCGGCATTTAAAATGATAATGTGATGGTGGAAAAAGTTCGGAAAAATAAGCGGGGAGAGCGGCCATGGCAGGTGGATTTTATGCCTCATCGGCGGATGGAAAAACCCCCGCTCTCTGTATTCCAGAAGCATCCGGTCGGACAAGCGCATTATTTTCTTGACAGAAAGAGGGAAAAAAGTAGATATGATATTGCTCCCGAAAGCATCCGCTTGCGTGGAATTAATTCTCCAAAGCTCGTTTACAAAAGGCGATGCATACTGCCTAAAAATA
Source organism: uncultured Candidatus Saccharibacteria bacterium (assembly GCA_964418145.1). GTDB lineage: Bacteria > Patescibacteriota > Minisyncoccia > Phycocordibacterales > UBA9973 > UBA9973. The sequence continues at coordinate 4,337 of CAYQKC010000017.1, read as the reverse complement.
AGGCGTATATTTCTGCGGTTGCTCATATTGAAAGTCTCTTTCTTGGCAACATAACATACCCTGATGCCGGTATCAAAACCGACTTTCAGCATTTTTCTGCCGGCCCCTTCCATCATTGGCTTAAGGAAATCAGGCGCACGAATTTCCATAGCGTCTTTACCTCCGATACCGGAACCTTTGTGTAAACGGGTAAATTGAGACAAAGTTTTTTTTATCGTTTCTTCTCCTTCTTGTACCCAATCATGGTATTTATACCAAGAAAGACAGGCGTCTGTGTGAATATTATTGATTAAATTATGAAGGGATGCTTTGGACTTTTTATCGCGATATCTTTTTTTAGAAGGCGTAACGACAATCTGCATCCACATCTGCTCGTCTTTTCCAATAGACCCAAAAAGCTCAATTGCCGGTGAAATCGGATCTACCTTCACTTCTTCCTTCGGATCTTTATCCAAACCAAAATCCACATAAGTCTTTATGGGGTAAACATCCGGCTTGGTAAGTTTAAATTCGCAACCCCATAAATTCCATTTACTGTCCGGAGTTATTTTATCTATCGCCAAGGTGTAATCTTCCACTTCTTTGACCTGCGCTTGCGGATATTGGGCATATATCTGAGTTTCAATAAGCCCTTTCACGCGAGAAGGAGTACGAATGTAAAAATGCACTTGTCCTTCAATTGAAACAATCTCCAAAGAAAACCAAAACCACACCGCGCCTAGCCAATAGCTTTCTAATCCTCCTTTGTAACTGTAGTGGTATAACGCGTTAGTGATAAAAAGCTCCATCGCTTTTGGGGAACGCAAGACGTCTCTCGGGGGTATGATTTCAAGCAAAGTCCATTCTATGCCAGAGATAAAGTTAGCCTGCACATAATGGAGCCATATAGCGTGGGCCATAATAGCAAGAATAAAAACTCCCAGAAAAGGCAGAATATGAATGGCGATGGTATAAACCCCGAAAGAAGCCTTGCTAATTACGTCATTTAAGGCAACAAAAGAAAAACCAGCAAGGAGTAATATGGCCATAACCGGCAAAAACCAGATCGTTTTTGACTCTTCGAAAAATTTTCCGACAAAACCGTTAGCCATTGCCTAATATTTTACTACTTTTTTAAGCCAAAGTATAGAGGCCATTTTTATTTTTCTTGAAATATTTGGAGTTGGCCAAATTTACCAAAATAGTGTTTTTCTTAAAATACCTTTCTTTCATTACTTTCTCCACAACTTCATCTTTGGAAAGCGGACCTTCTCTCTTTAGAATATCACGTATGACTTCGCGGGCAATGCCTGTCTTGTAACCCCATTCGGAAAGAGCATAAAGACCGCGTCCCACCAAGACAAACCTAGAATCTTTAATAAGTTCGTTGTGGCAAGTGGCGTAGTGAGTCTTTTTCCCGAAAGTCTTAGAAATCGCATCCGCCACTTCCTTAAAATGCATGGGGGATCCATGGCGCCTCATCACGAGGTAGGCATAATCTTTTACTCCGCGAGTATGCACATTTGGAGAGCTTGATTTGCCCCATTCACCGAGGGGATTTTTGGAAATTGTCTTTGAAATGGAAAGCCACCTTTTGGCAATTTCCTCTTTTTTGTAATTTTCAGCGACGTCTTTCATATGGTCAAAAAATTTTTTAATCATTTCCGTTTCCACTATCAAGTCTTCGTCCTTAAGGTCTGCATAAAGTTTTTTCAGAGAATCATGCACTTTGTCCGTCAATTCGTCATCCACGCTCCATCTGGTTTTGAAATGGTTGTCTTCTTTGTGTTTTTTGAAAAGATCGGAAAGTTCCAAATAAAAATGAACGTGATTTTGAGTATTTTTATCTTTAGAGATATGTGTCAAAAGATCTCTCTCGGCAACAAGAGAGCCTAACGAATGTATCAATCGCTTCAGTTCTTCAAAAACCGCTTGTTCTTCTTTGTAAGCGGAAGATTTTTTAATGAGAGAAAGGGCGGATTCTTCAATCTGGCGGACACGTTCTCGGGTAATATTGTATTTTCTGCCGATTTCTTCCAAAGTCTTCACTTTGGCATCGTCAGTCAAGCCAAAACGGTGCATTACCACCTCGCGAGTACGATCTTGCAAATGAGAAGTTATTTTTTTTGTTACCTGTTTTGGTTTGAATGATATTGTTGACATATTTTTTAAAATGCTTCTCGCTTTTTTCCGGCGAAAGTACTTATTAATAAGTTGTGCTAATAATAATACACCTATGTTTAAGTTATGTCAAATTCTTCTTTCTCAGAGCTCGGATCCGATCAAGTTCAGTTAAATACTTTTTACGAATTCTAACTGATTTTGGAGTTATCTCTAAATACTCATCACTCCCCATAACTTCAAGGCCACGTTCAATATTTAAAATAAAAGACGGATTCAAGTATATGGCTTCATCGGATCCGGAAGCGCGCATATTAGAAAGCTCTTTTCCTTTAGTAGGGTTTACCGTCATATCGTCTCCTTTTAGGACATTGCCCACTACCATGCCCTCATAAACTTCTGTTCCGTGCTCAATATACATTATACCACGTTCTTGCAGATTTGCAATAGCAAAAGCTACCGCTTTGCCGGAAGCCATCGAAACCATAGAACCATACTCCCGCTTTTTTATTTCTCCCGCCCATTCCATAAACCCGGTAACGTGCGAAGTCATGATGCCTAAACCTTTCGTGTCTATGATGAATTCTCCTCTATAGCCCAAAAGCCCTCTGGTAGGAATGTTAAAAATGATTCTCGCGATACCTTCTTTTTTGTACATGCTTTTCATAATGCCTCGACGCTTGCCTATTTTTTCTATCACCCCTCCGGAATATTCCATCGGCACGTCGATCACCAATTCTTCATAAGGTTCTTTTTTTATTCCATCTTCTTCCTTGATAATTACCTCCGGCTCGGAAACCTGCAATTCAAAACCTTCCCGACGCATGTTTTCGAGCAAGATAGCTACATGCAATTCTCCCCGCCCGTAAACTCTGAAGAAGTGGGGGACGCTTTTTTCTTTTTCTTCTGGACTAAAATTGACCCGGAGACCTACGTTTATTTGAAGTTCTCTTTCAAGCCTTTCTTTTATCTGTCTTGAAGTTACAAACTTTCCATCTCTACCAGCAAAAGGAGAATCATTGACAAAAAAATTAAGGGAAATGGTCGGCTCGTCAATGGCAATATGTGGTAATTCCCTTACACTTTCGTCTTCACAAATAGTCTCTCCTATATATATATCAGGAATGCCGGCAAGTAAAACTATATCGCCGGTATCCGCCCACCCGATTTCTTTCCTGTTCAATCCCTCAAAGGTAAAAAGCTTTGAAATTCTTCCGGCCCTCATCCCTTTTTCTCCTTTGATAAAAACCTGCGCCGGCGAAGATATCCTGCCGGAATAAATTCTGGCTATGGCTAAACGACCTAAAAAATTATCGTAGCCCAAATTAAAAACTTGCGCGGACATTTTTTTAGTGTCAAAGGGCACCTTTGACGAGCCTGTCAAAGGTGCCCTTTGACAGGAACTTGCATCCGGCACTTCCTCTAAAATAAGGTCAAGAAGAGGAGATAAGTCTTTAGATTCCGTGCCTAATTTCTTGAAAGCCCTGCCTTCCCGACCTATCGCATAAATAGTCTTGAAATCTAATTGCTCATCATTTGCCCCAAGTTCAAGAAAAAGTTCCAACACTTCTTCATGCACACGATCAGGATCGGAAGCAGGCTTGTCAATCTTATTTATTACTACGATTGGTTTCTGGCCGAGTTCAAGGGATTTTTTAAGGACAAATCTGGTTTGAGGCATCGGACCTTCAACCGCATCAACCAAGAGAAGTACAGAATCAACTGCGCGGAGTACGCGCTCTACTTCCGAACCGAAATCGGCATGACCGGGAGTATCCACAATGTTTATCTTTGTTCCTTTATACAAAATAGACGTATTTTTGGAATAAATGGTAATACCCCGCTCTTTTTCAAGAGCATTTGAATCCATTGAAATATTTTCATCTTCCATTGCACCATTTTGCTTCATCAAGGCATCGGTCAAGGTTGTCTTGCCGTGATCCACGTGCGCTATGATCGCTATATTTCTTATTTCCATAATTGATTTTTAAAATTAACACATATTTTGAAAAAAGTAAAAGGAAATGGCATATTTTCCTTCATTTTTTCTTCATAATCATTTTTATATAATTTCCTTTGAAAAGGTCGATTATTATAAAGTAACTTTTCAAGATTTATAAAAAAAATGAATAAAACGAAAATCGTAGCCGGTGTTTTAGTTTTGGGAACTTTGCTTGCCTCTGGTCTGCATAAAGTTTTTTCAGAGAATCATGCACTTTGTCCGTCAATTCGTCATC
>CAYQKC010000016.1:0-14751 GCA_964418145.1 uncultured Candidatus Saccharibacteria bacterium | reverse complement strand
GTCAGATTTCGCTTTTTGGATTTGTGTATCAGATTTGGCAAAATGATTTCAAAAGCATGCCCCGTAGGGAACTTGTTCTCCTTCGGGGTTTGCGAGGGTTTTAATTCGGGAGCCAGAGTAGAACGCGAGAGCATAAAATTCTTGTTTTGACTTGATGTATCAAAGATTTTTTCAGGTTCGAACCTGGGGTTTTCTAATTTTGCTGAAAGTAGTCCATTTATAATCTTTTCGTAGATTCCAACACTGTAAATACGAAGCTTTTTATCTTTAAGCGTTAGTTTCGAATCTAACTCTGATACTAGCTCTTTTTTCTCCTGAACTGTCCCAGTTTTGAATACTTCATCAATCCCAAGAGCTAAATTAAACGCTCTGTGGGCTTTAGTGTTTACCACCTGCTCTTTCTTGTCAATATTACCCAGTTTTCGCTCTAAAGCCTCAATTTCACTTTTCTGAGCCATTTTCAGCTCTATAAATTCATTATCACTTATAAGCCCGCGTGTCTTCATTAAAACCAATTCTTTGTACTCATTTTGTTTTTTAGCAAGAGTTGCCTCAATTGAAACTTTCTTTTCAGAATCATTTTTTTCATCGTGAATTAAGGTAATTCAGAAAAATAATTTTTTAATGCTTGTCTAATCATAGTATTTTAAATAATTCCACAGGATAGGATAAATTTGTAATACGCATAGATGGAGTATAGCTCAAATAGATTTTACTGCACATAGTGCAGTAAAGATAATCCACTTACATGCTCCACATTACTCGCAGGTTGCCATGAAATGTCTTTCAGGTTGCAAGATATTGCTTATATTTATACAAGTTTACCCCTCTCCATTTTTACTTTAATATTGCAGTTCAGCATTTCTACAAACTGCTTATCATGACTGATAACAACAAAAGTTGTTTCAGGTCTCTTCGCTTTTTCTTTATTAATAACATCAGCAATGTCTTTTTTTGTGGCATCATCCACAGAAGCCGTAGGTTCGTCTAGAAACACTAACCTGCAATCACTATTTCTTATTTTTAACAAAACCCTAGCCAGTCCAATACGGGAAGTCTCTCCTCCAGATGTTTTACCAGAATCACCAGAACCTCCAAATAATTTTTCATTTAAATCTTTAAATTTCTCACCAAGACCAACATCTCTTAAAACTTCTCTCATCTTATCGTCGGTTATTTCTTTTCCTTGACCAAACTTTAAATTATTCTTTAAACTCTCCTCGAATAAATAAGGAAACTGTGAAAGATATGCAATCCTATTGTAAATTGATTCTTCGCCAGTTTTCTTTATATTATCTACCTCAACACCGCCAAATTTAACTTCGCCAGAAGTCGGACGGTAGTAGCCAGAAATTATTTTCATTAAAGTAGTTTTTCCCGCTCCGCTTGCACCTTCTAAGTAAGCCATTGAACCTGTTGGTATTTCTAAATTAATATCATCTAATATTTTTTTACCATCTATTTCAACATTAACACCTCTTAAATTTATTTCTCCGCCTTCTATTTGGTTAACGCCTATTCTGTTTTTTTCCTTCTCGCTTTCTTCTGCGGCATATCCATTAAACATTAACTCCATCTGCATAATATTTCTCAGAGACCTCAATAATTTTTTCTTTATACTCAGTAAATCCTGAATCCCTTGGTTAAAATTACTGGAATATAAAATAGCTGCAATAGCTTTATCAGGAGAACCACCTGCCAACAAACTGGCAACGCCAGCTAATGTAAAATTAATAGCACCAGAAAATCTAAAAAACGCGTTCTGTAAAACATCAAAAAATTCTCTATTACTTCCAGCCAATTTTTCTTTTTCTATAAATTCCTTAATTTCATTAAAAAATTTCTCTTTCTCGCCAGCCAAGATAATTTCCATGTGGGCATTAAGTTGTTCACTCAGTTTCTGGGCCATTTGTTCAGAAGTTCTCTCTGAGTCTCTTTCCTTTTCCCAGAATTTGCCAACTTTTTGAAAATATTTTTCTAAAGCGATTGTTATGCCTGAAGCTAAAATTGTTCCGCCTGCCAGTACAGGACTTTTTTCATAAAGCATTACAGCACTTGTAGTTAAAGTTGTTACGGCTGGCAAAACATCAAAACTGAATGCATTCAGAACATCTTCATAACTATTACGACCCTTACTTGCTCTTTGTTTTACTGTTTCTTGTCCAAATTTTTGGATTTCATCAGGTGGCATTTCAGTTAAATTAGTAGCAGTAAATTCACTGATCCCACCTTCCTTTTGAAAATTTTTGTTTATAAAATTTTTGTATTGTTTTTGTATTACAGCCGACAAACCAGCGCCACCGCTAGAAACCAAAGCATATAAAATTATCTGCTTAATATCAGTTTGACTGCCCTTAAAGGCATCAGCAAATAGCATTGGCGCATATCCTTGAATAAATGCTGACACCATTAATGCGACTGATAATCCTACATATTTTGTTTTATCCCCACCCATAAAACGAGAAAATATATCCTTAATTTTCCCCATCATTTTTATTTCATGAATAGGTAAATTTTCTAAATCTTTTAAATCGCAAATTTTCACCAGCTCTTTAAATTCTTCTTCTGAAAATCCAGCATTTTCATATTTTGTTTTTAATCCCGATATTAATTCTTCCTGTTTATCTTTCTCTGAGTAAAAGTTGGTTTTCCTGTCGCCACTATCTTTGATAATTTTAGCTTTTATTTCTTCAACATTACTTCTAAATTTCCCAGCATTATGGGCTAAACGATAAGAATCAAAATACAATCTCAACGACGACAAAAGTTCTTTTTGGTTTTGGTCTAACTCTTTTTCATCTTCAAACTCTAAATTACAAATTTTAGTCACCAACAACTTAATACGATTATCAATTATCTCATCCAATACAGCTACAAAATTTTGATTTTCTATTTCATTTCGTATTTCCTTCCTAATATTAACCATCTCTAAAATTAAATCTTTGGGCAGTTTGTCTTTTCCAAATTGCTCATCTAATATTTTTTTAACCAAATCTAAATCCTCCCTTTTTTCAGTAAAAGATTCTTTTTAAGATACTTTTAGCTCTTTAATTGTGTGTTTTTCAGGATTCATAAGTATGCTTAAATTATAGCACTTTTTGACTTGAATTAAATATTTTAGTTAAATTATGCACAGTGCCAAAATTAATTATTCCTACATATTCCACGATACCCGCAGGTTGCCCTAAAATGCCCCTGGGTTGCGAGATCAAGCCCAATAATGTAATAATTACAATAAGACCAATATTTAACAGTGGTTGCCCAAGGAATAGCAGTAATTTAACTAAATTATGTGCTCAAGAAAAATTCCTAACTTCGTCCAACATTCGGGAGCCAAGTTGGTTGTTTACTAAATTCTAGTATGTGATTAAATGGAGAACGTAAGGAAAACCCTAGCTTTTTTCCGTTTGCCACGCAGTTCTGAAGTAGATAATTCAAGATTGCTCGTTTTTCTTCTACTTCCGAACTCTCAAACAGTTCTTTTGCTCTTTTAGCCAAACTAAATACAGTAGAAGCAGTGATATAGTAATTTTCGTCAGCATAAGTATGTTCTTCCAATTGCAGGTCTATGTCATGCTGTTTTTCTTTGTATTCTTTCAACTTTACGTCATACACGTCCTTAGTAATTCCCCAACCCTTTCTAATTCTTTGGCATCGGTCAAAAAGCTCCTTACTGATTAGGGGTTTATATTTGTGAGGATAGAGCTTACTCTTACAATCCATTTCACCAAAATAGAAAGGATTATTGAGAATATGGTCAACCATACTAAGGGCTAACTTCTTTCCCTTAGGCGACCTTAAGCCAGCTTTAGTAATTTCATTTCTAATGGTTAGAGTTGAATGATTGCCAGAAGCGTAAAGCTCAAACATTTTCACAATCAAGTGGCTTGTCTGCGGATCGGGCACTATGTCTTTATTTCCTTTTTCGCCTATATTCTTGTAGCCGATAGGAGCTTTGCCAGTCCATTCGCCATTTCTTCGCTTCTGCTCAAATTTTCTTTTTACATTATCGCTTAGTTGAAGAACATAACTTCTTGCAAACATTACGGCCATATCCCAACGCAAGAGTTCTGCACAATATGCCTTGTACAATGCGGCGTCTTCTTGTCGGTGCGAATATCGTAGACTTTGTCGTAAACCTCTTTCGATATAAGTGGTTCGTTGGTCAAAAACCGAAACTTACAATTTGGGAGGCCTAGGGCGGAATCGAACCGCCGTATAAGAGTTTTGCAGACCCTTGCCTTACCACTTGGCGACTAGGCCATACGGAAATATTACTTTTCTTGGAGTAGTTCGTCAATTCTTTGACGATTTTTCTCTCCCAGATCTATTTTTACGTCCACAAAAGGTGCGTTTTTGGTTTTTAAAAATTTTTTTAAGTAATCGCGCAATTCACTTCTTTTTCTCTTTACGAAATCCAGCGCCGATTTCTCTTTTTCACTCGGCAGGACGGAAATAAAGACAGTGGTTTTTTTGAAATCCCGTGATACGGTGCAGGCTGTCACCGTTATAAGAGAAGTGCGATTGTTTTCCTTCTCCAAGAATTGAGCTGAGAGTTCCTTGATCAGATTTGCCGTTTTGGCCCGCCTCCCGGAAGGCGAAATATCTTTTTTCATATTATTTCCGTACTACGTTAAAAGATTCTATTATATCGCCTTCGGCGACTTCCGCTTTGGTTTCAATCATCATGCCGAATTCCACGCCTTCTTCTACTTCTTTAGATTTCACTTTATTTTTCTCCAAGTTTGTGATTTTTCCTTTACCTATTTCAAAATCGCGTCTTAATATCTTAACGGCCTTATCTAAAATCATTCGGCCTTCCAGCACTTTGGCACCTAAAATCTGACGATCTTTGGTCTTGCTGAAAATTTTAAGTATTTTGGCCCGGCCCAAAGTTTCTTCCGTTTCTATTTTTGGCTTTCTTTTTTCAATTTCTTCCGTGAGCCATTCAGTCATTTTATAAATGATATCAAAGAAGAAAATCATTATACTTCTTTTTTCGGCCAATTCCACCGCGCTTCTGTCTACTTTTACGTTAAAACCTAAAACGATCACGTTTTCGCCTCCGCTTATGGTTTTAATGTCCGATTCGGAGACAGCGCCGACACCCTTTTGTACTATCTTGTATTCCACGTTGTCGCTTTTGATTTTCCCGATTTCTTTCTCTATAGCCTCTATTGATCCGGCGATGTCCACCTTGAGTATTATCGGGATTATCTTTTTATTTTCATCTTGCGCGGTTTGATTCTTGCCTTCTATACCTTCTCCTCTCCAAATTTTCATTTCTTCGGCGTATTTTTCGGCTTCTTTTTTGTTTTTAAAAGATTCAAATTCTGCACTTATCCGCGGGATTTTACAGAAACCCACCAGTCTGACCGGAGAAGAAAAAGAAGCTTCTTCTATTTTTTCTCCTTTGAAGTTCTCCATGATATTCGTCGAGCAGAAATTGTTTTCCGCAGCCACGATCATACCTCGAGAAAGCGTTCCGTTTTTAATTACAAGAGTGGCTTGTATTCCGCGCTTTGAATCCAGGTTTGCTTCAAGAACGTAGCCGGAAGCATTTTTGTTCCTGTCTCCTGTAAAATTTTCCATTTCAGCCATGATACCTATCAAAGTAAGCAGTTCCTCCACTCCTTCGCCCCCTTTGGCTGAAATCAGAGAAAAAGGGATTTTTCCTCCATAATTTTCCAGATAAATTTCATTTTCCGCAAGTTCCATTTTTGTTTTTTCAATGTTTGCATTCGGTTTGTCTATCTTGTTTATGGCTACGATGCAGGGCAGTTTGTATCTGAGGATAGTTTTCCAAGCCTCGACTGTCTGCGGTTTGACGCCGTCTTCGGCCGAAACTATGAGGATGGCGATGTCGGCGATTTGCGCTCCGCGTTCGCGCATACCGGAGAAAGATTCGTGTCCGGGCGTATCTATGAAGGTTATCTTTTCTTCCTTCTTCTTTTCGGACAAGTGTATAATTTCGTAAGCGGAAATCCTCTGGGTGATACCGCCCACTTCACTTTCCACTACGCTTGATTTTCTGATGTAATCAAGCAGGGTAGATTTCCCATGGTCGATGTGTCCCATCACTACGACCACGGGAGGCCGTTTTGTAATTTCTTCTCCTTTCATTTTAAATTTTTGCTTTTTTCAAAACCTCTTTTTCTTCGATAGTGAGTTCATGATCGGATTTTCCTTCCTTAATCGGTTTGGCAAATACGCTCATCCTATCTCTGGAATAGAGGCTCGAGAGCACTACGCCGTCCCCGTCTTCATTTAGCATACCGATGGCAAAGCTTTGGTTTCCTCCCTGATCGGAGAACGGATTGAACCGGATGGTTTCAAGTCCCCGAATGCTTTTTCTCAGTTTTTTATTTATTTCAGAAATTTCGGATTCCATAGCTTTCCTAGCTTCGGTAAGATCTGAAATATTTTCCTCTAAAGTCAGCATATTTTGTTCTAAATCTTTAGCTTTTTTTCCGGTAAAGAATTTTTTTAAGCGCTTTTCTGTCCTCCATATCCAAAGTAGTACAAGTACGATGACAATGCCCGCAGAGATAAGAAAAACAATTTCATAATTTGAATTCATCCCGTACGAAACCCCATCAATATTTATTATGATAGAATTATTGTGTTATGATTAATTCCCCGTAATTTCGTACGGGATTCATACACTTCCAATATTATACTATTTCTATGCCGAAATCAAATAAAATATATATGGATTATGCTTCCAGTTTTTCTCCCAATCCGAGCTCTATTCACGAGCTTGGCATAAAGGCCAAAAAAGACTTGGAAAACGCAAGAGTAAAGGTTTCCCAATTTTTGGGCGCGCACAGATCGGAGATCATTTTTACGAGTGGCGGGACGGAGAGCAATAACTTGGCAATACAGGGTGTTTTGTATTCGGCAGCGGCACAAGCTTTTTTCAGGTCCTCGGGTCGTCCTTCGGGCTCGGCCAGACCATTCAAAAAACTTGTGCTGCTGCCTCATTTTATAACTACTAACATTGAGCATCCTTCGGTGCTTGATACTTGCAGATTATTGCAAGAGAGGGGACTTGCAGAGATTTCTGTCATACCAGTTGAGCCGAACGGTATAGTAGATCCTAAAAAAATAAGAAAAGAATTGAAAGAAAATACCGTACTTATTTCGGTAATGTATGCAAACAATGAAATTGGCACTATCCAGCCGATACGTGAAATTGCCAAAGAAATCAGACATTTTAGAAAGATGAAGAACCTCATCCGTCTAGAGCATCCTCCCCTTGCTAAAGAAAAGGTTGGGGAGAGGTGTATTTACCCCTTTCTGCATACTGACGCCGTGCAGGCGGTAAATTATCTGGATTTAAACGTTGAAAAATTGGGCGTTGACTTTCTCTCTCTTTCCGGTACAAAAGTAAAAGGCGGAGGTCAGACAGGTGTACTCTATAAAAAGAGGATCGTTTCTCTCTCCAAAATTTTCGGAGGAGGAGATCAAGAATTCGGCCTTTGTCCGGGAACGGAGAATTTGCCAGAAATCATAAAATTTTCAAAAGCTTTGGAAAAAATTTCAAAATTGAGAGAGAAAGAAAACAAAAGGCTTTCTGTTTTGCAAAAATATTTTTTCAAAAAATTACAGAAGTTTGGCGCAATCATAAATGGCGATATAGAAAAAAGATTACCCAATAATATAAACGCAACTTTTCCCAGTATTCCGTCTGATCTATTAGTTTTAGAGCTTTCGGCAAAAGGCATAATGGTTTCTTCAAAAAGCGCCTGCAAGAGTTCGAGCAAAGAGGGTTCATATGTAATAGAGGCGCTATGGCCCGGCTCTGATCCAGAAATCAGCGGGGTGCGTTTTTCAATGGGCAGAAGTACCACAAAAAAGGAGATAGATGAAACTGTAAAAGCTCTATCTCAGATTTTGAAAAAATTGGGAAAGTGGTATAATTAACCCATATGGACGTAAAAGACTTAAATAAATCACAACTTATATTATTGGCGATATTGCTTTCTTTCGTCACTTCAATCGCGACTGGTATTACTACCGTTACCTTGATGCAACAGGCGCCAAGTTCGGTAACTGTGCCCATCAATCGCGTAGTGAGAGAAACCGTTGAAAAGATAGTTCCGCAGGAAGGCAAGACAGTTACGAATACGGTAGTCATCAAAGAAGAGGATTTGGTGGTAGATGCCATTGCCAAAAACGAAACGGCTATTTTCTCTGTAACTAAGGAGGGGCAAGACGCCGACGGCAAGATTATTGAAATAAATGCTGGGCGGGGGATTGCCGTTTCTTCGGATGGTACTGTGGCGGTTGACGGTAATTTGGTTTCGGACAGCAAGGGAATCTATTATTTAGAGAATAACAGCGGAAAATTTAAAACTAGTTTCATCTCTTCTTCAAACGATAAAGGCTTTTCACTCTTAAGGATTGGCGACCCGACCGACGGTAAAAGCAAAGTTTCCTTTACGGTGCCTTCTTTCGGAGATTTGAGCAAGATGAAAGTAGGGCAAAAGGTAATTCTTTTGGGCGGAAGCGTCAGCTCCTTTATTTATGATGGCAATAAAGATATGAAACTCTCGGTCAATAAAACAAGCGCTGGAGGCATGGTGCTTGATCTGGATGGCGACTTACTCGGCATGACTCTCTTCGGAGACAGTTCTTCTTTTGTTGGGGCGAGCGATATAACGGCTTCTCTTAATGCGAAAACTGGTAACTCTTCTCCGGTTGGGAACGTGAAAACCCAATAAGTTCTTTTTCTTTTTACTTTTTATTTTATCAACTTTCAACTTTTTTATGCCACCGTTAAATAAATTTACAATCAAATCAAAAGAAGCGATCAAAAGGGCGCATGAGCTCGCCATTGAAAGGGGGCAGAACTATGTTTCCACTTTGCATTTGCTCACGGCTTTGCTCTTGCAGGAAGAAAGCATGGTTAATTCTATCTTAGACAGGATGGAAGTAGACACCGCTTTTCTCTCCGATTCCGTGCTTGAATCCATAGAAATTCCGGAATCAAAAAGCACTCTTTCTCCGGCTTTTCAGATATACCTCAATCCAGATTTTGCGCAAGTGATAGATCGCTCGGTGAAGCTCGCGGAATACATGAAAGACGATTTTGTTTCCACCGAGCACCTTTTTATAGCTTTGCTTGAAGTACCTGGCGAAGCGTGCGAGCTTTTAGCCAGGTTCAGGATTTCAAAAGATCCGGTAATGAAGATACTGGAAGAATTGCGCAGCCAAAATATAACCGACGTATCCGAGCCCAAAAAAATGAGAATGCTCTCAAAATACACCCGCAATCTGACCAAGCTCGCCAAAGAAGACAAGCTTGATCCGGTCATCGGGCGCGACAATGAGATAATGCGCATAGTGCAGATACTTTCCCGCAGGACCAAGAACAACCCTATCTTGATCGGCGAAGCGGGCACCGGCAAAACTGCCGTAGTGGAAGGTTTGGCCGAACGTATCGTCAAAGGTAATGTACCAGAATCCTTAAAAGACAAAGATATCGTTTCGCTTGATTTAGGATCCTTGATTGCCGGCACTAAATACCGCGGGGAATTTGAAGAAAGGTTGAAGGGCATAATGAAAGAAATTGAACGAGCGGACAACAAAGTAATCCTCTTTATCGATGAGATACATACTATCGTGGGCACGGGAGGCTCCGAAGGGACGCTAGACGCCTCAAATATGTTAAAGCCGGCACTCTCACGCGGAGAGCTCCGGGCCATAGGGGCGACGACTTTGAAAGAATACCAAAAATATATTGAAAAGGATCCGGCTCTGGCGCGCCGTTTCCAGCCTGTCTATGTGGACGAACCGAGTGCCGAGGATACGATAACTATCTTAAGAGGGCTTAAGGAAAAATACGAACTTTTCCACGGCGTGCGCATTACCGATGATGCCATCGTAGCGGCGGTAAACCTTTCCACCCGCTACGTGACCAATAGATTCTTGCCGGATAAAGCGGTGGACCTGATAGACGAAGCTTCTTCTTCGCTTAAAATTGCGCTTGAGAACAAACCGCCGGTTTTAGAGGATGCACATAGAAAAATAATGCGTCTGGAAATAGAAAAAGAAGCCTTGAAAAAAGAAATTGAAAATAATGGAAAGGATGCGAAAAATACAAAAAATAGGATAAAAGAAATAGAGAAAGAGATTGCCGATTTACATGAGAAAACAAAAGAACTTGAGCTTAAATGGCAGAATGAAAAAGATACCGTAGCGGAAATCCGTTCCCTTAAAAAAGAAATTGATTCTTTGCGCTTGTCTGCTGAAGACGCGGAAATGAAAGCGGATCTTTCCAAGGCCGCCGAAATACGCTACGGCAAAATACCTGCGCTTAAAAAAGAGCTTGAAGGGAAACTCTCCAAACTGCAGAAACTCCAAAAATCAAGGAAAATTTTGAAGGAAGAAGTAACTGCCGAGGATGTGGCCGATGTCGTCGCCCGCTGGACGGGCATCCCTATGGCTAAAATGTTGGAAGAAGACAAAGCCAAGCTTTCCCGCATGGAAGATGAATTAAAGAAAAGGGTAATCGGTCAAGACGAAGCCATAAAGCGCGTTTCCGATGTGATTCGCCGTTCTCGCGCAGGCATCAGCGACCCTAATAGGCCTTCCGGGTCTTTCATATTTCTAGGGCCTACCGGCGTCGGAAAGACAGAACTTACCAAGGCTCTGGCTGAATTTCTTTTCAATGACGAAAATGCGCTCATCCGGGTGGATATGTCTGAATATATGGAAAAGCATTCGGTCTCAAAACTTATCGGCTCTCCGCCTGGCTACGTAGGCTATGATGAAGCCGGACAATTGACTGAGTCTGTCCGCCATAGGCCTTTCTCCGTAGTGCTCTTTGACGAAATAGAAAAGGCGCATCCGGAAGTTTTTAATATGCTCCTGCAGGTGATAGACGAAGGCAGATTGACCGACGGCAAGGGCAGGGTAGTAAACTTCAAAAATGCCATCTTGATTTTGACTTCAAACATCGGTTCGCAATACATAGAAAAAATGGAATCAATCGGCTTTTCCAATAAAACCGACAAGGAGGATTACGGCAACATGAAAGAAAAAGTGATGGAGGCGATGAAAGATTATTTCCGCCCGGAATTTATCAACCGCTTGGATGAGGTCATCACCTTTGATATCCTTTCCGAAGAAGCTATCAAAGAAATCGTCAAGCTTCGTATCAAAGCTGTCAAGGAGCGTCTGGAGCAAAAGGAAATAGGACTTGATATCTCCGATGAGGCTCTCTCGTATCTTGCCAAAGAAGGTTATAATCCGCACTACGGCGCAAGACCGCTCAATCGCTTGATCCAGACAAAGATCTTAAACCCCGTGGCTTCGCTTATCATTTCAAACAAAGTTGGGAAAGGGGGGGTGGTAAATGTGTCTCTAAAGGAGGGGGAACTTTTGATTGAGGCGAAAAAAGGACATATAAAAAGTTCAATAAAAATAGATCGCCCTGCTTCAACCAAAGTATAAAAAACGCCAGAAATATTTCCGGCGTTTTTTAAAACTTTAATATATAAACAATTTTTCCCCCACTATTTTTTATCCAGGATTCAAGGACATCAAAGTCCTTTTTATCCTTTACAAAATAATGGATGAATTTCTTGCGGAAATTGGAAATAATTATTCCCGCATAATTTCCATCCATCGCTTTTTTAATTAATGATTTTTTTTCATTCTTTCTAATTGGCATAAACCCTCCGTTTTTAAGTTACTTTTTATATAAAATATAACTTTCCCCGAAAAAGTCAATCTAGTTATATATAAAGTAGTCAATTGCAAAATTTCTTTAGATTTGTTAACATTAAGGCATGGCTAAGACTTGGTCAGAAAAAGAAAAGAAAAAATATCAGGAAGAGCTCTTTGGGCTTTACATAAAAAGAAATAAAAGTTTACGAGAAATTTCACAGATTTTAAAAATATCAGAATCAACAGTTTTTCAGAGACTTAAAAAGTTCGGTATAAAAACCCAGCCTTATTTAAAGAAAAATTATTTAAAAAAACGTAATGACATAATAATTCCCCAAAAGTATTCAAAAAAATTAGCAGAGTTTTTTGGCGTAATGTTGGGCGATGGGCATTTGAGTCATTTTCAAACTGTTGTGACTCTTGGCAATAAAGAAGAAACATACGCCAAACATGTGAGTTTGCTTTTTAAAAAACTTTTTGGAGTCGGAGGTAAAATATTAATGAGAAAAAACGGATATAGAGACATATATTTAGGTTCGGTTCTTTTGACATCTTGGCTTTTTAAACAAGGACTTGTTCACAACAAAGTAAAATTTCAAGTTGATGTACCTAAATGGATTTTTTCTAGAAATGATTTTATGAAAAACTTTTTAAAAGGTTTTTTTGATACAGATGGATCAATTTATAAGATAAAGTATGGAATCCAAATTTCTTTTTGCAACAGATCTATACCATTATTGAAATCTTTACAATTAATACTAAAAAAGTTAAGATATAAACCGTCTGATATAAGCTCCTCGAAGGTTTATCTTACTAAGGCAGAGGATATAACCAGATTTTTTTCGGAAATTGAACCGTCAAACAACAAGCATAAAGTTCGATATTTAAAAATTAAAAAAATGCGCCGGTCGGATAGCGGCTATTCCAGCGGACTGTAAATCCGTCGCCCTTCGGGCATCGTTGGTTCGAGTCCAACCCGGCGCACCAGTTGCGGAAGTCCGACTTCCGCAGAACTTAAAAGTCTATGAAAATACTTATAGTAGAAGATGAAGAAAAATTGGCACAGTCGGTCAAAAAAGGCCTAGAACAGGAAGGCTATGTAGTTGATTGGCTCTCAAGCGGCGAGCATGCCGAGCGTAGGATATTGTTCGACAAGAACGCTTACGACCTCGTTTTGCTTGATATTATGATTCCGGATAAGAATGGCTTGGAACTTTCAGAATCTTTAAGAAAAGCGAAAATAGATATACCAATACTAATGCTCACGGCTAGAGATACAAAAGAAGACATCGTGTCCGGGCTCAATGTCGGCGCAGACGATTATCTGGTAAAGCCTTTTTACTTCAGAGAACTCTTGGCCCGGATAAGCGCACTCTTGCGCCGGCCAAAGGAGAGTTTTTCAGAAACCTTAGAGGCAAAAAATTTAAAGCTTGATTTGAAGTCAAAAGAAGCATATCTCTCCGGGGAAAAAATAAGTTTAACCCAGAAAGAATATAATATTTTGGAATTTCTGATAAGGCATAAAGGGGAAGTAGTTTCCAGGGAAACCTTGCTTTCCAACGTTTGGGATTTTGAATATAATTCTTTCAGCAACGTGGTTGACGTGCACATGAAAAACTTGAGAAAAAAAATAAACAAAAAAAATGACGTACTTATCAAAACTGTTCGCGGTATGGGCTATAAAATTGAAGTATAATGTGTTTTTAAAAGCACGCTTGGTACTCACCGCCTTTTATATTTTTGTCATAACGATAATTATCGGTTTTTTTAGCTTGCTCCTTTATTTTAATTTGGCGGCAAATATCAAGGATTCATTACGCAATCAATTTTATGACGATGTCATAGAACAAGAAGTTTATACTGAGACTATAGATCGTGTCGGAGACATAATGATTCTAAGCGATTTATCCGTCATTGCCGTACTTGCTTTGTTTAGTTATTTTTTAGCTGGTAGAACGCTTCAGCCGATACAAAGGTCAGTTGAAAATCAAAAAAGATTCAGCGCCGACGCATCCCATGAACTTCGAACACCGCTTTCCATAATACAGAATGAAATAGAGATCATTCTCCGCAATAAAAGCGCCAAAACGGAAGATCTTGAAAAAGTTTTAAGAAGTAATTTGGAAGAGGTAGAAAGAATGAGAAAAATAGTGGCTGACCTACTTATGATGGCGCGCAGCACAAATCCGATAAAAGATGAAAAAAAATCGGAAATAAATCTATCGGAAATGACAGAGAAAATTTCCGGAAGATTAAAATCTATTGCGGAAAATAAAAATTTGGAGTTTAAGAAAGATATAGAAAAAGGCCTTAAGATTTCCGGCAACCCTCAATTACTTGAAAGAGCTTTGCTTAATATCCTGCAAAATGCAATAGAATATACCGATCATGGAATGGTTTCAATCAAAATTTTCAAAAATGTTGGAAAAGTCATATTTATAGTTTCCGATACAGGTCCCGGCATACCAGAAAAAGATTTAAAGAACATATTCGAAAGATTTTACAGATCTGATTTTGCCAGAGAAAGCAAGAAAGAAGGAACGGGCCTCGGGCTTGTCATTGCCGATCAGATAATCAAAAACCACAACGGAAAAATAGAAATAAAAAGCTCTTTCGGGCAAGGCACGACCGTTTTGGTAAATTTTTTCATCTAAAAATTAAAATCCCCCAAGGAGGATTTTAATTTTAATATGGAGTAAGAGGTTTATTTCAAGCAGTCAGCCCTTGCTGCTTTGTAAGTGTTTTGTGCAGCAGTTTTAGCGTCTTTGTATGTTTTCAAAGCGGCAGCCTTCGCGTCTTTTGAGGTTTTAAGAGCGGCGGTTCTTGCCTCTTTGTAAGTCTTAAGAGCATCTGACTTGGCTGTTTTTTGCGCAGTTTTGTCAATCAAAGCTTTTGCGCTTTTGAGTGCTGCCGTATAGGTATCTTTGGCAGTTTTTAAATCGGATTTGTAGATGTTATTAGTCGATTTTATGGCTGTTGAGTAAGTGGCACTTGCGTCTTTTAAAACTTTTGTTTTGTCTTTTTCAAGGGGTGCGAGACAAGTCTTTTGTGTCGCAGTAAGCGCGGTCTTGGTTG
>CAYQKC010000015.1:0-14755 GCA_964418145.1 uncultured Candidatus Saccharibacteria bacterium | reverse complement strand
GATAATATCACATCCGTAGAAAATTTGCTCATTTCCTGGCAAGAATTTTTGAAAGGCAAGAGAAAAAGAAAAGATGTGATTTTGTTTTCTCTTAATTTAATGGATAATATTTTTTCTCTACATAATGACTTAAAAAACAAAACGTATAAACATTCGGAATACAAAGCATTCAAAATCAATGACCCAAAACCTAGAGATATTCATAAAGCAGAAGTAAGAGATAGATTGTTACATCACACAATTTACAGAATTTTGTATCCGTATTTTGACAAAAAGTTCATCTACGACTCGTATTCCTGTCAAAAAGGGAAGGGAATACATAAAGCTATACAGAGGTTTGAAGAATTTATCAGAAAAGCAAGCAAAAACAACACAAAAACAGTTTGGGTATTAAAGTGTGACATACGAAAATTCTTTACTAATATAGATCACCAGATCCTAAAAGAAATACTGTCAAAGAGTCTCTTTGACACAGATATTCTATGGCTTTTAGGGCATATTATTGACAGTTTTCAAACAAAAACCACCATGCCATATATCAGCCATGGCGTAAATGTGCCAAGTGATACAAATTCTGCATATGCAGAAAATGTATCACTTAAAGGTTTACTATTGGGTAATCTTACCTCACAGCTTTTAGTCAATATCTATATGAATGAATTCGATCAGTATATAAAGTACAAATTGAAAGTGAAATATTACGTGAGATATGCGGATGATTTTATAGTATTATCGCAAGATATAAAATATTTACAAAATATTTTAGAGCAAATGAAAGGGATGCTGGAATGGGGGAAGGGGTATAAATTACAGAAATGTTTGATGCTTGCGAATAAAGAAGAGATATGTTAGCATAAAACGCAAGGGAATATGGTTTTAAAGAATCCGCTTTTCTCCTTATTCTTTCGACTTTTCGTACCCGACAAGGGGGGAGAAAGAGAGGTTGAAGGATTGAGAAAAAAAGCGAGATATTCTAAAACACACCCGATTTATTTAAACGTATGGCAAAAACATCAGTAAAAGCTAGGGCGGCAAAAAAGCCGAAGTTTCAGACAAGGTCCAAGAACCGATGTTTTCGCTGTGGCCGGGGCAATGGCTACATGAGAGATTTTGGCCTGTGCCGAATTTGTTTCAGAGAACTCGCCAATGAGGGGATGCTCCCGGGAGTCAGAAAATCAAGCTGGTAAAAAATATATGGATCCGATTTCAAACATGATAATAATGCTGAAGAACGGGAGCCTCGCTCTAAAAGAGGCCGTTTCTTTCCCGTATTCCCAGATGAAGGAATCTATCTTGGAATGCTTGAAAAAAGAAGGTTATATCAAACAATTTTCTAAGAAAGTAAAAAAGGGCTTCCCGGTTTTGGAAGTGGAACTTCTTTATGCAGATAAAAAGCCGAAGATAACCGAAGTGGAAAGAATTTCCAAGCAATCCAAAAGAGTTTATTTTAAGATGAAAGATATTTATCCGGTCAGAAACGGCCTCGGGCTTTTGGTGCTTTCTACGCCGAAAGGAATCCTCTCTGGCAAGGACGCCAAAAAAGAGCAAGTCGGAGGAGAAGCATTATTTAAAATTTGGTAAATTTTATGTCTAGAATAGGAAAACAAGAAATTAAAATACCGAAAGGAGTACAAGTCACAAAAGACGAGGAGATTTTAAAAGTTACTGGTCCGAAAGGAATCCTTTCCAAAGCTTTTCGCGATGACATCGTTATAAATGTCGGCGCGGATACCATTACTCTCGATGTAAAAAGGAACGACAAATTTTCCAAAGCTCTCTCTGGCACTTACGTTTCGCATATAAAGAATATGATAAAGGGCGTGGAAACTCCGTACCAGAAAAAGTTGATCTTGGAGGGTGTCGGCTATAAATCAGAAGTCAAAGGAAAGGAATTTATTTTTGCTTTAGGCTTTTCACACCCAGTGGTTGTAAAGATTCCGGAAAGCATTGTCGCCACAACGGAAAAAAATATCATCACTATTTCCGGTGTTGATAAAGAATTGGTCGGCAGTTTTACCGCCATGATTCGGGCGCTCAAAAAACCTGAACCGTACAAAGGTAAAGGCCTGCGTTACGAAGATGAAGTGATTAGAAGAAAACAAGGCAAGAAAGTAGCGTAAAATAAGCACTAGACACTAGGCGTTAGACTCTAGGCATTAGAAATAAAATATGATTAAAAAAGAAGAAAAAAGAATAAGATTGAAGAAAAAAATCAGGTCAAAAATTTTCGGCACCAGGGAATGCCCGAGACTCTCCATTTTCCGTTCCAATAAATTTATTTATGCGCAAGTGATCGATGATGAAAAAGGCAAGACTTTGGCCGAAGCGAGCGATATAAAAATTGACAAAGGCATAAAAATAGAAAGAGCCAAGCAGGTAGGGGATATGATAGCCGGAGCTTGTGCTAAAATCAAAGTAAACAAAGTTGTTTTTGACCGAAATGGATTTAAATACACAGGCCGGGTAAAATTAGTAGCTGATGAAGCCAGAGCAAAGGGGCTTAAATTTTAATAATATATGGCAGAAGAAGAAAATAAAAAAAGGAATACTAGCCGACGATCGCAGTCTTTCAGTAAGCCAAAACCGGAATTTGACCAAAAGATTATTGATATCAGGCGCGTAACTCGTGTGGTGGCAGGCGGGCGCAGGTTTTCTTTTAGTGTCGCACTAGTAGCAGGAGACAGGAAAGGTTCTGTAGGACTCGGGCTTGGCAAAGCCGGCGATACATCTCTCGCTATCAACAAAGCTCTCCGCAACGCCAAGAAGAATATGGTTACTCTCAAGTTAACCAAGAGCATGTCTTTGCCCTATGAAGTTTTGGCGAAGTTTTCAAGTTCAAAAGTAAAACTTTTGCCCAACAAAGGCCGCGGACTGGTGGCAGGCGCCGTAGTGCGCGACATAATCAATTTGGCCGGGATAAAAGATGTGACCGGCAAAATCTTGGGCGGAACCAAAAATAAATTGAACAATGCCAAGGCGGCCATGACGGCTCTTTCTTCTATATCTTCAAAATATGTGAAATCAAATCCAGTCCCGAACGAAATTACAGACGTAATAAACGCAGAAAACGATCAATCGAGTAAAAAAATTATCAGTAATATAATAGAAGCGTAAACATACGCGTCTTATTTTGTACGGGATGCAAATACACGATTTAAAAAGGGAACATAAAAACAAAAAAGACCGTATTGTCGGCCGAGGTGGCAAGCATGCCAAGACATCTGGCCGAGGCGGCAAAGGCCAGACTGCCCGCGCTGGAAACAAGCGCCGACCGGAACTTCGCGATATAATTAAAAAGCTGCCGAAGAGGAGAGGCTACAGCTTTAATTCCATACAAAAGGCCATAGTCGTTTCCAAAGAGAAAGCCTTAGGAGGCGGGAAGAAAGTTTCATACAAAGAACTCCGAAAGGACCTATCTATCAAAGGCGGAAAGATTAAGATAAAGTAAAACTTGTCCCGTTAAAAATTCAACGGGCATTATGTAAAAGCAAAAAATTATTATTTAAAATTTTTAAAGGGATGGAAAACTTGATGACCAAAATAAAACTGATCTGGACCGACAGCACTTTGCGCAAAAGAGTCATCTTTGTCTTGGCTGCCTTGGTTGTCTTTCGGCTTTTGTCAGCCATTCCTATTCCCGGCATTGACACCGTGGCTTTGAACCGTTTTCTCCTGAACAACCAATTCTTCGGAATTTTGAATATCTTCTCCGGAGGGGGGCTTTCAAACCTTTCTATTATAATGTTGGGCGTCGGTCCTTATATCACAAGCTCGATTATCATGCAGCTTCTCACTATCATGGTGCCGGCTTTGAAGAGAATTTATCATGAAGAAGGCGAAGTGGGCAGGAGGAAGTTTACCCAATATTCCAGATTGCTTACGGTTCCTCTCGCTGCCATACAAGGTTTCAGCTTGTTGGCAATATTGGAGAGCCAAAAAATTCTCGTCAATTTGACCTACTTTGACAGGATAAGCAATTTGATAATAGTTATTGCCGGGTCAATGCTTCTTACTTGGATAGGAGAGCTGATGTCCGAATTCGGCATCGGGAACGGCGTTTCAATGATCATCTTTGCCGGTATTATTGCCCGTTTGCCGACGGAGGTCGGGCAACTTCTCTTTTCCTTCGATGTCTCCCAGATCCCGCTTTATCTAGGTTTTATAATAGCCGGCATTTTGGTAATCGCCGGAGTAGTAATAGTTACAGAAGCGGAAAGACCTATTTCCATAACTTACGCAAAACAAGTACGCGGAATGAAAATGTATGGGGGCGGTTCCACTTATTTGCCCTTGCGCGTGAATCAGGCCGGCGTGATTCCGATCATCTTTGCTCTTTCTATTTTGCTTTTCCCGCAGATGATAGGAAATTTCTTGGCAGGTTCTTCCAATTCGGTGCTTGCTTCAATTTCGACTTTCCTCCGCTCTTTTGATCAGACAAGCGTGCTCTATGCGGTGCTTTATTTCTTGCTTGTCTTTATTTTTACTTATTTTTACACTGCTGTTACTTTTGATCCGGAATCGCTCGCTACCAATCTGCAGAAAAATGGAGCTTTCATCCCAGGCATTCGCCCCGGAGCTTCCACTTCACAATATATTTCCAAAGTTCTGAGCCGGATAACCCTGCTCGGAGCGGTTTTCTTGGGCTTCATTGCAGTTCTTCCTTTGGTTGTGAGGTCTTTGACCGGCATTACCGCTATCGCGCTCGGAGGTACGGCGCTCCTCATCGTTGTTTCCGTGGTCCTTGACCTCATCAAAAAAGTGGATGCTCAGATTTCAATGCGGGAATACTAGAATAAGGTTCTAGTTTCTAGTAGCTAGGTTCTGGATTTTTAAAGAGGGCGGAGGAATTGCCTCCGCCCTTTATCTCTTGCTTGATTTTAGGTATTACTTTGTATATACTTTAGGTATATGAAAACATCAGCATTAAGTATTAAAATAGATCCAAAAGTGAAACAAGAAGCGCAAAAAGTTGCCGACCAGCTCGGTTTTTCTCTCTCAGCCATTGTAAATGCCTCT
The DNA here is from genome assembly GCA_964418145.1 of uncultured Candidatus Saccharibacteria bacterium. Lineage (GTDB taxonomy): Bacteria > Patescibacteriota > Minisyncoccia > Phycocordibacterales > UBA9973 > UBA9973. The sequence goes on along the minus strand of CAYQKC010000015.1, from coordinate 9,739 downwards.
CTAAAGAATTTGGCTCGTTCTAAAACAATATCTTATTCTCTTTTAGAGCCTTCTCCTTTTTTAAAGAAAGCCATCAACTCTGCCCGTTTGGATCGCACTCGCGGAAAATCTATCGGACCTTTTAATTCTTCTAAAGACATGATGAAGTCTCTTTTGTCTTAATCTTTATGGATGTTACTTATAGCAGGGTCTTTAAGAGAATGTTTCTCTATTTCTTTTAAAATATCTTTTGTTACATTTGAAATGGTTTGATTACCGTTTATCTTTTTTAGTTTACCTAAACTTTCAAAATATTTCACAGTTTTACCCATTTGATTTTTTGTGTAGCGAATGCGATTTTTTACTCCATTATCCTCACTTTTTAATCTGGCTCGCAATTTAGTGCGTTTTAAGATTTCTAGAATTGGGATTTTGATGTACAAAGCGAAAAATTTTCTGTTTTTTTCTTTCAGTAATTTTGTAAGTAACTGGGCTTCCGGTTTGAGTTTTGGATTCCCGACAAAAATTAGATTTTTATCTCTTGGAATGTTTTTTACTTTTTCTCTCAGAAATTTTTTCATTAAAACTACCGGCGCTGGGTAACCTAAGCTCATAGTTCTTCGGAGCCAGGCCCCATCTCTGTTTTTTTTCTTAGCTAGAGCGCGCCAGTATTTTCCAGACTCAATAGGTTTTAAAGAATACTTTTTCATTAGTATCTCTGTCTGGGTATCCTTTCCGGAAGTCGGATCACCTAAAAGAATCAAATCAAATCCAAGTTTTTTCATTTTCATAATATGTGCTATTATAGCATATATGCAATCTAAGACCTTCGTGTTTTTCGGCGTAGCGGGTTCTGGTAAGGGTACCCAGATAAAGCTCCTTCAAGAATTTTTTAAAGAAAAAAGCGGTTTGGAGTGCGTTTATGCCTATCCTGGCAATGAGTATAGAAAATTAACCGAGTCGGGTAGTTACGTGGGCTCCCTAATCAAAGAATCCATGAATAAGGGGAATCTGCAGCCAAATTTTTTAACTGATGCGCTCGTTTCCAATATTCTAATAAATTCGCTTACCCCGGAAAAACATTTAATTACCGACGGATATCCGAGAACTGTTGCCCAGTCCGAGGTTTTTGAGAAAATGATGCAATTTTTCAAGAGGGAAGATGTGAATATAATTTATATCGAGCTTTCCGATGGCGAAGCAGTGAAAAGGAATCTCTTGCGAGGCAGGGTTGATGATACGAAAGAAGGAATGGAAAAAAGAATAGAAGAATACAAGAAAAATGTCGTGCCGGCTATGAATTATTTCAAAGGAAAAGAAAATTATAAAATATACACCATAAATGGCGAACAGACTGTAGAAGAAGTGTGGAAAGAAATTATCAGCAAATTGGGTCTTAATTAGCAGAAATATGGACATAATAGTCATCTCGCTGGGTGGCTCGTTGATCGTACCTGACGATATCGATATAGATTTCCTCAAGGATTTTAAAAATCTGATTATTTCTCAAATAAAATTAGGCGTAAAATTCATTATCATAACCGGCGGAGGGAAAATCTGCAGGCGCTATAATGAAGCGGCCAAAAAATTATCTGACCCATCCAACGAAGATTTGGATTGGATCGGTATTGCATCGCTGCGATTGAATGCCCAGCTTCTGCGGGTCATTTTTAGAGATTTCACTCATCCCAAAATTATAAAAGATCCGGTGCAGCAGATTAATTTTGATATGCCGGTAGTGGTCGGTTCAGCCAATGAACCTGGGCACAGTACCGATTGGGATGCAGTAATTTTGGCAAAAAATGTCGGTGCAAAAAAGATAGTAAATTTATCGAACACTGATTATGTGTATGATTCTGATCCAAAAATTAATCAAAAAGCAAAAAAGATAGAAAAAATTTCTTGGGGAGAATATAGAAAACTGATTCCGACAGAATGGAACCCCGGCCTCAATACTCCTTTTGACCCCATAGCTTCAAAAGTAGCCGAAGTTGAAGGCTTGGAAGTAGTTATAATGAACGGGAAGCCGATCGATAATTTGAAGAATTATCTAGAGGGAAAAAATTTTTTAGGGACAATAATAAAGAATTATTAGTATATTATATATGATATATTAAGAAATATTTTATGCTATAGAGTAGATGTGAAATTTACCCTGATGTGTTAAAGTAAAACAAATATGAATATAATTATCAAAACACCGGAAGAAATAGAGGTCTTGCGCGAAGGCGGCAAAAAGCTTGCCACAGTGCTTCATAGGGTTGCGGAGAAAGTAAAACCAGGTATTTCAACCTTGGAGCTTGATAAATATGCCCTAGGGTTAATAAAAGAAAAAGGTGATACACCGGCTTTTTTGAACTACAAGCCGGAAGGCGCAGAAACTCCGTACCCGGCTTCTCTCTGTATTTCAGTTAATGACGAAGTGGTGCACGGCATACCGAACAAAGATAGAATTTTAAAAGAAGGCGACATTGTCTCACTAGATCTCGGGCTCAAACATAAAAATCTTTTTACCGATATGGCGATGACGGTCCCGGTGGGAGAAATCAGCGCTTCTTCCAAAAAACTTTTGGATATCACAAGGAGGGCTTTGATGATAGGCATAGAAGTTGCTCGCGGAGGCAATAGGGTGGGCGACATAGGCAGCGCTATAGAGAACTTTGTGCGCAAGCACGGCTATAGCATTGTGGATATTTTAGCAGGCCACGGAGTCGGCAAATATATTCATGAAGACCCGTATATACCGAACTTTGGACGGGCAAACACAGGCGTGAAACTTGTACCCGGCATGGTTATTGCCATAGAGCCTATGCTGAACAACGGTACTAAAAATGTCGTTTTAGATGAAGATGGCTGGACCTTTAAAACTGCCGATGGAAAAAGAAGCGCTCATTTTGAACATACGATTTTAATAACCGAAGACGAACCGGAGATTTTGACTGTGTTATAATAAAAGCAATATGGAACCCTCTTTTTTGAAAGAGATGCCGAAATTTAAAAATCCCGAAGAGGAACTTTCTTTCTTGCGCGAGCATATCGCCAGACGCGAACAGGAACTCAAACAAGAAAGCGGTTTTGAGCATGCTCAAGAAAAAGTTGTGAGCGATGTAATAAAAGATTACAGCCAAAAACCCATCCAGGAAGTTATGCATCCGAAAAGCATAATAAGTCAAGCGGAGTCGGAAGAGATTGTGCTTAAATTAAAACCTGAAGCACACGATAAAATAATGGAAGAACTTCTGGGCATAATGATTGAAAAAGGCATCAGAAATGCTCTTTCCGTAGCGGAATCTATGAATAACCCTCACATAGACAGCGATTTTCATAGGGTACTTATCCAGTATTTAAAAACAGGCATAGTGCCCAACCTGAAAGAAGGTTCTTCGCTTTATAAAGCTCTTCACATGACCCTTTTTGAGATTACTTTACCGTCTCCCAAAGACGAAACGGAGAAAGAAAAAAGTTTCAAAGATTTCTTAGGAGCGATGGAGCAGTTTTATGCCGGTATGCAATCAATTTCGAGCGGTGTGAATAATGAAAATGAAAACTACTTTACTTTGGAAGTTGCCTTGACTCACCTGTCCGACGAGGTGGTGATTTACGCTGGGATACCGAACAAATATATATCTTTGTTTGAAAAACAAGCCCTTTCTTTTTATCATGAGGCAAAAATTATTGAAGTTGCAGAAGACTACAACATATTTAATGAAAAAGGCGGTTCAGCCGGAGCTTACGCGAAGTTTTCGGAGAGAGGAGTTCTGCCTATCAAAACTTACGACACCATAGATCATGATCCAATGAACACTATTTTGAATGTTTTTTCCAAGTTAAAGAAAGAGGGCGAAGGCGCCGCCATCCAGCTTGTGATTTCTCCGGCCGGGCAGAAATACATAGAGAAATTCCATCATATTCTGGAAGATGTAAAAAAAGGAATTTCCGTAAAATACGCAGACAAAGATCTCTTTAAAGCAAAAAAGGAAGTTTTGAAAATAGCTAAGGATTTGATTTTTGGGATGAAGACCGATAAAAACACCGTGAAGGAAAATGAAAAAATGCCGGAAGGCAGACGGGCAGTGGATGAAGGAGCGGAAGAAAAAATTGCCAACAAAATGAAGAGCAGTATCTTGGAGACCAATATCAGAGTCATAGCTTCGGCAGATACCAAAGAAAGAGCGGAATATATTTTAAAGGAGATAGAATCCTCCTTTAATCAGTTTACTGAGCCGGCCAGCAATTCTATAGTTTTTGAAAAAATAGGGCCGAGCGGATTCAAAGAACTTTTTCATGATTATTCTTTTCGGTTGTTCAATAATGAAAGAGTGATGCCGATGAATTTGAAAGAGCTTTCTACGGTTTTCCATTTTCCAATTGGGGTCGGCAGTCAGCCTCAGCTCAAAGAAGCTCGAGCCGGCATCGCCCCTGCGCCCTTAGAAATGGGAGAGGAAGGGATAATTTTGGGCATAAATAACTATCGAGGCAGAGATACCGCCATCCACCTTTCCCGCGAGGATAGGATGAGACATTTTTATGTTATCGGACAGACTGGTACTGGCAAAACGAATATTATGCTCAATATGATCACTCAAGATATCAAAAATGGGGACGGGTGCTGTTACATAGATCCACATGGCACGGATATCCAGACTATCCTCTCGCGCATTCCGAAAGAGCGTGCAGATGATGTTATCTATTTTGATCCGGCTTATACCGCTCGCCCGATGGGGCTCAATATGCTTGAATATGATCCGAAATACCCAGAACAGAAAACTTTTGTAGTAAATGAACTAATGGGAATCTTCAACAAACTTTTTGATATGAAGGTCGGAGGTGGACCGATGTTTGAGCAATATTTCAGGAATAGTGCCTTCTTGGTAATGGAGGATCCGGAATCGGGTTCTACTTTGCTTGAAATTACCCGTGTTTTGGCGGATAAAAATTTCCGCGATTTAAAGCTCTCTCGATGCAAGAACCCAATCATCAAACAGTTTTGGGTTTCAGCCGAGCAAACGACCGGCGAGCAATCACTTGCCAATTTCGTGCCATATATATCTTCAAAGTTTGATAATTTTATTTCAAATGACATCATGCGCCCGGTAGTTCTCCAGCAGAATTCGGTTTTTAATTTCAGAAAAATAATTGACGAGAAAAAAATCCTCCTGGTGAATCTTTCCAAAGGCAGACTGGGAGACATTAATTCAAATTTAATTGGATTGGTTTTGGTCGGGAAAATACAAATGGCGGCGCTTTCGCGCGTGGATATGTTTGGCAAACCGATGAATGATTTTTATCTCTATATAGACGAGTTTCAGAATGTCACTACCGATTCCATTGCGTCGATTTTATCGGAAGCGAGGAAATACAGATTGTCTTTAAACATTGCGCACCAGTATATCAATCAGCTTGAAGACAATATAAAAAATGCGGTTTTCGGCAACGTAGGTTCAATGGCAGTTTTTAGGGTAAGCCACGAAGATGCTAATTTTTTGGAAGCGAAATTTAAGCCGGTATTTACCGCTGGAGATATAACTAAACTGGAGAATTATAATGCTTATATGAGCATGCTGGTCAAAGGACAGCCAGTTAAATCTTTTAATATAAGAACTTTGCCGCCGGAGGTTGGTAACCCCGGCATAGTGGATAGTTTGAAAGAGCTTTCGTATTTGAAATACGGACGGGATAGGGAGGAAGTGGAGGGAGAGATAATGGCAAGGTACAAGACCATGAAATAGAATTTTATTTTGAATTTCCATAAAAACCTGCTAAGATAGATCAATTATAATTTATTGTTTTATATCATATGAAGCATCCAAAAGAAGAAAAAACATTTGTGATGGTAAAACCTGATGGAGTGAGGAAAGGCCTTATTGGCGAGGTTATTAAGCGCTTTGAACAGCATGATTTAAAGATTATCGCTCTGGAAATGTTCCAACCGGAATTTGACCAGATAGACAATCATTATCCGAAGAAAGAAGAATGGATAACAAGGCTCGGAGAAAAAACAAAAACGACTTACGAAAAGTATGGTTATGATCTATTAGAAGACTTTGGCACCGATGATACTTCAAAGATAGGTCCGGAAGTCCGCAAATGGCTGGTGGATTATATGCTCTCTGCCCCGCTTGTAAAAATGATCGTGCAAGGGGTGCATGCAGTGGACGTAGTCCGTAAATTAGCCGGCGATACCTTGCCTTATAAGGCGGCAGTCGGGACAATAAGGGGTGATTTTTCTATTGACTCCCCGGCTTTGGCGAACAAGGAAAAAAGAGCAGTGGCAAATATAATCCATTGTTCAGAAATTCCCGAAGAAGCGGAACATGAAATCAAACACTGGTTCAGCAATCATAAAATTTACAGTTACAAACGCTACGGAGTGGATGAATAAAGCTTGTAATTGCTCCTAATTTGTGTTTTTTTAGAAATCCACATTGCAAAAGCGGGTGGATGAGCTAAACTAAAAATAGGGTTATCCTCGATTATTACCTAGAACAATCTATATTCGGGAGGATCGATCGCTTTTGGCCTTGGCCTCACGCGTCTTTCACCCACCTAGCTTTAAGCTATGGTAATACATCGGAAATAACCCTAAGAAGAACCCCCGAAAAAGAGGGGATTTTTCTTTTTTATGGGGTATAATGATTTGTATGGGTAGAAAAAAGTTTTCAATCCGCCTTATTTTACTGATATTTTTGATCTTTTTGCTCAATTATCTGGCGATGGAGTTTTATTGGTATACCTCTATCTGGTATTTCGATATGATTATGCATTTCCTAGGCGGGGTCTGGCTCTCGCTAGCCATCATTTATTTTTCCCCGCCTCAGAAGGCCGACCTTTCATATGCCCTCAAAGTTTTGCTCGCCGTCTTTGCTATAGGTTTCGGTTGGGAGATTTTTGAAGTATTGATTGATAGATTTATAACCCAGGATATTTTTAACTTACTTGATACGCTTTCCGATTTGTTCTTTGATGTGTCAGGCGGTGCGGCAGTGCTCCTTTATCTGTTGGGGAGAATTACAGTTTCCGATTCGGGGGATAATGCGCTATAATAAAAAATAATGGGGAATATTGGAAAAATAACATTTTGCGGCGGGGCAGGCTCGGTTACAGGAGCTAATTTTCTTTTTGAAGCGGATGGCAAAAAAATATTGGTGGATTGCGGGCTGAACCAAGGTTCGGAATTTGCCGATGAATCAAATTGGAAACCTTTTATCTATAATCCGACCGAAGCGGATATCCTTTTTGTCACTCATTCTCATATAGATCATATCGGCAGGATACCGAAACTCATTTACGATGGTTTCAAAGGTAAAATTTATTCTACTAAACCGACCAAAGCTATGACCCCGCTCATGCTTGAAGATACCGGAGGCATACTTTCCAAAAGCGACAGAGACAGCTTGGACCAGATATACAGCGAGGATAATATAAAGCGAGTGATGGATTTATGGGTTGACTTTGACTATCATGAGGAAATTAAAATAACAGACAGTCTAAGCGCGATTTTTAAAGATGCCGGGCATATATTGGGTTCGGCCATGATAGAATTTTCTTATAATGGCAAAAAGGTGGTATTTACGGGAGATCTGGGCAATTCTCCGTCTCCGCTTCTGCCGGATACGGAAAAAGTAACCGATACTGATTATCTAGTAATGGAGTCAGTCTATGGAGACAGGAATCACGAATCACGTAATGACCGCCGAGAACTTTTAATTAAAGTTATTATGGAAAATTATAAGAGGAAAGGGACTCTTATAATACCGACTTTTTCCATGGAACGTTCTCAGGAACTCCTCTTTGAACTCAATAATTTGATTGAGGAAAAGAAAATACCGGTGATGCCGATTTTTTTTGATTCTCCGCTGGCCATACGCCTGACAGAAATTTTTAAGCAATTCAAGAACTATTTCAATAAGAGTGCCCAAAAGGCGATCTCCGAAGACAAATATCTTTTTGATTTTCCGGGACTCCATTCTACGCTGCACTCCAAAGAATCAAAAATGATAAACGAGATAGCCAATCCGAAGATAATCATCGCCGGTTCCGGGATGTCCTCGGGCGGGCGCATCGTGCATCATGAAAGGCATTATCTGCCGGATCCGAATAACACCATACTCTTGATCGGCTACCAATCAGCCGGGACCATCGGCCGTTTGATTGAAGAAGGTATGAAAACTGTGCATATTACCGGAGAGGATGTATCGGTCAATGCTCACGTAGTAGAGATCTTGGGATATTCCGGGCATAAAGATAAAGACGGCTTGCTCCAATTTGTGGAAGATACGAAAAATACAGTAAAGAAAATTTTTGTAGTAATGGGAGAACCGCGTTCGGCGATGTACTTGGCTCAAAAAATCAGGGATAACTTCGGATTGAAAACGATAGTTCCTAGGGAAGGTGATAGCGTAATCATTGATTTTTAAAAATTAAAATTATCGGTATAATAGATAACTATGATAAACAATCCATTAAATACAAACGAAAAACACGGGCATAATCAGATAAAAATTTGCGTTTCCGGCACAGCAGATTTGAATAATGCCGGGATAGGCACGCGCGATATTGCCAAAGAATTGGGACGTGAGATAGCGCGGCAGGGCGCGGTACTCGTAACTGGCGCTACGACAGGATTTCCTTTTTGGGCGGCCATGGGCGCAAAAGAAGAGGGTGGAATCTCCATAGGACTTTCTCCGGCGGCTTCGGAAAAAGAACATGTGGAAATCTATAAATTGCCGATAGATTATATGGATCTTATCATATATACCGGTTTCGGATATCCCGGTAGAGATTTGCTTCTTACCCGTTCGGCGGATGCCGTTATTATCGGTCCGGGCAGGATAGGGACCATCCACGAATTCACTATCGCTTTTGAGGATTACAAGCCGATCGGGATATTAAAAGGACCTTGGGAGATGGGAGAAGAACTTGAAGATATTTTAAGGAAAGGACGCAGGCCGAACGACAGGATTATTTCAAATAATGACCTCAAAAAACTCGTCTCCGATGTCATAGCTATGATAAAGAAGATAAAAGAGAGAGACTCTCTATAATTTTTGCGAAGGTTTTCGGATTGTTCTCTGCGAGGTCGGCTAAAATTTTCCTGTCAAGCGCGATCTTTTTCTTTTTCAGAGCACCGATTAATTTTGAGTAAGACAAGCCGAGTTCTCGGCTTCCGGCATTTATCTTAATATTCCAAAGTTTCCTGTTATAAGATTTTTTATCTCTGCGGTGAGTAAAAGCATAATTGCCGGCATGTAAAAGCGCGTCTTTTGCCATTCTTTCTTTGGTGCTTCGGCCATGCCTAAAACCCTTGGTTTGTTTTAATATACTTCTCCTTCTCTTTAATGCGTGTACTCCTTTTTTTACTCTGGTCATATAAATTAGTTAAAAGTTTATAAAGTTCAAAGTATAAAATTAGCTGAAAGGCAACAAGTGCGATTTCGGCTTATTTTTGATTAAAAAATTCTGGCCCTTGCGACCGGAAAGCTGGGCAGTTCTGGACTGCTTTGCGTTGAAATGATTGAAACCCGGCTTCCGTGCTATCAATTTTCCATTTTTTGTTATCTTTAATCTTTTCGTGTATGACTTATTTGTTTTCATTTGGCTTTTTCTATTGTCATTATCAATCCCTTTGGCCCTTTCTTGTAAGGTTCCGAAACTTTATACTCTTCGGTGATCAAATGCAGTACTCTATCCAATCTTTCCTTTAGGAATTTTTCATCCATAAACTTTGTCCTTCCAGAAAGATAAAGTTCTACTTTTATCC
>CAYQKC010000014.1:0-14863 GCA_964418145.1 uncultured Candidatus Saccharibacteria bacterium | reverse complement strand
CTCCTCGAATATCCAACTTAGATCCTGGCCCCGTCGTCCCGATGCCGACGTTGCCGTTTGCTAATAAAGCCATAGTTTCTCCAACCGAACCTGAATAAAATCTTAGATCTCCAGTAGAACCCGGTGAATAAATTTGATAATTGGTACTTGCACCATAATTGAATTCAATACCATAATTAGCGTTTACAGTTTGGGTTAATCTCAATCTTTGGTCGTTGTTAAATCGAATGTCTACTTTATTTCCCGGCGTCGTCGTCCCGATGCCGACGTTGCCCTGAATTGTTGTCTGCCCGTCGCCCCTGACGCTCAAATAATTTGTATTTGCCTGAGACGATACCTCAAAAGCAATATCACTACTATTTGTGCCCGCTCTCACAGTTGCACCATAACTTTGCCCAGTCGTGCTATTACCCGCAAACCAGCCAGCCCAACCATTTGCTGCCCCAACAACTTGTAATTTTGCAGCCGGCCCCGTCGTCCCGATGCCGACGTTGCCGCCACTTGTGATTCTTAATAATTCTGCAACGTTTGTCCTTTGAATAACTAACGCATCTGCTGATGTGTTGTAAGTTAGATCAAACTTGTCTGTTTGTGTAGTATCACCTAAAAATAATGATGCCCCTCCTGAACCAGAATCGTATGCTCTCATGCTTCCTTTTACATCCAAATTCTTACCTGGTGCTGTCGTCCCGATGCCGACGTTGCCGGAGGAGTCTATGGTCATGCGCGGATTGGCGATGCCGTTTGTAAAAAATTTTAATTTATAGGCGCCCAAGTTTCCCAAGGCCACATCGCCGGTGGCATTTTCAGAAAGGAATTCTCCGCGGTCCATTGATCCGTTTTCGGCGTGTCCCAAAACAATAGAGGCATAATCGCCGGAAACGGCGCTCGTGTTCACTACCCGCATACCTTTAAAGTCTCCGGTATAGCTTCCGCCGGAGACTTGCAATTTAGCGGAAGGGGAAAGCGTCCCGATGCCCACTTTGCCGGAAGCGTCCACCAGAAGCGCTTCCACTCCGGCCGAGGAAACATGCAAAGGTTTCAATGCGGAGCTTCCAGCGGTGGCGAGATTAAGGAGATAACCGGTGCCAGTGTTTGCGGTGGTATCTTGTAAAGTAAGCAAATTTGAAGTTGAGGTGGCGTTGCCCCAAGTGAAGGCGGTGGTGTAAGCATTCATTGAAAGGGCAAGGTTTCCGGTCGGGTTTTGGATGGAATTCCAGTTCACGGCCAAAGCGGAAGACGAGCCCCAAGAGAGGTTGCCCGAGCCGTCGTTGGTAAGCACATATCCCGAACCGCCCGCTTGCGTCGCCGGCCAAGAATATGCGACGTTATTTATTTTGGTAATATTGCCGTTTGAATCCACTCGGAATTTTCCGCCGGTGCCGACAGTAAGAGCAGTGGCAGGAGTTGTGTCGCCTACTCCTAAATTGCCGGAGACGGTAGTTACTCCAGAGTTGTTGTTATTGATAGCGACATTTTGCGCATTTAGGGCAAGTGTTCTGTAAGAAGTGCCGTTAGTGACGGAAGTAATAGTGCTCGCGGCCGCCCCCGTATTATATTCAAAATAAAGGCCCGATTCTCCCAAGGTGTAGGCCGGAACACCGGAGATTTTCACCCCCCCGGCTACTTCTAATTTTTCTCCGGGGGCGGTAGTGCCGATGCCTACTCGCGCGTTAGTTGTATCAATATTCATTACATTGGAAATGCCGTCCGCTTTATTGAATTGGATAGCGGTGACGGAATTAGTAGCCGGATAATATTTCGGAGAAATTATGCCGGAGGAAGTGGTAAGCGTATGGGCTCCCAAATCCACGTTTGTCGTCGCTCCGCTGTAAGGCACATAATAGGTAAGGTTGGTGGAATCAGTGAAGACTAAAGTTTTTCTGGAGGTAGATGGAGTGAAGTACAGATAAGTCCCATCAAACTCCATGGCTCCCGCTTCCGGCGTGGTCAAGTTTACCCCGGCGGTGAATTTAAGCGGGGCGGTGTAAGGGCTCGCGGTACCGGCAGCAAGTTGCAAAAGAGCGGTAGGCGAAGACATGCCAATACCTACTCCGCCTCCGGCAGGTTGCAAAGAGAGAGGGAAAGCGGAATTTGAAGCATCAATCTTGCTTTGGATCCAAGAAGCATACGAACCGCCGTTGATGGCGCCGAATTGCATTTGTACGCCGGTGCTTGAAGTAAAGGTAGCGATGGAGCCAGTACTTGAATTGAGAGCCGGATTGGAAGCTCCGCCTTTGACGTCAAGCTTGGAGACGGGGGAGGTGGTGGAGATGCCGACATTGGCGCCATCGTCATAGATTATGGAATTGCCGACAGTGCTTCCGGTAGTTGTAAACTTAGTCAGATAATTTTGGGTGCCGGTGCCGGTGACGGGGTTGGTAAGGAGTGGCTGGAAGTAGGAAGCGTGCTGTCCGTCCAGCATATCCGCGTTTAGGTTTGTAACGAGCGTGGTGGAAGCGACAGTAAAAGGCGCGGTGCCCGTTATTACGCTCGAAGCGATCTGGCCGGTGAAAGTTTGCGTACCCACGAAACTCTGCGCGGCGTCAGTGCGCGCGATAGTGGCGGAAGTTCCTGGGAAAGTCATGACAGTGCCATCCGTGCCCGCCAAGGTAATTGAATTTGAAACCGTTAAAGTTTTTCCCGCGGCAATATTTAAAGTGTTGGTTCCGTTGGCAGTGATAGTAAGACCGTTTATGGAAATAGCGGTAGCCGCCCCGAGCGATGGCGTGGTGAATGACGGGCTTTCCAAGAATGCCACTGTTTTTCTAGTCAAGCTCGGCGTAAAATATAGGCTGGTTCCATCAAACTCCATGGCTCCCGCTTCCGGCGTGGTCAAGTTTACCCCGGCGGTGAATTTAAGCGGGGCGGTGTAAGGGCTCGCGGTACCGGCAGCAAGTTGCAAAAGAGCGGTAGGCGAAGACATGCCAATACCTACTCCGCCTCCGGCAGGTTGCAAAGAGAGAGGGAAAGCGGAATTTGAAGCATCAATCTTGCTTTGGATCCAAGAAGCATACGAACCGCCGTTGATGGCGCCGAATTGCATTTGTACGCCGGTGCTTGAAGTAAAGGTAGCGATGGAGCCAGTACTTGAATTGAGAGCCGGATTGGAAGCTCCGCCTTTGACGTCAAGCTTGGAGACGGGGGAGGTGGTGGAGATGCCGAGGAGGCTATTGGCATTATCCCAATAAAGGGAGGTAAAACCGGTGGTGTCCGCAGCGGATTGAAAAGGGATGGCGCCGGCCGAACCGCCCAGGATATTTATCGCCTTTTCGGAGATGACGGCGGCCGGCACGGCGCCCAGCTTTTTCCTCGGAGTCATTTCTCCATCCCAGACGGGAGTTCCGCCAGTGCCGCCAATGTTGACGCCCAAATAAATAGTTTGATTAAAGTTTACGCTCGTAAGTGGATTTACTTCTCCCAAAAGCACCGAGAATATGCCGCTGGTCACTTGCACTTGATTTGCGCCAGTTCTGGTTTCCGACCAAAGCACGTTGCCTAATGTCGGCGCGTCGTAGAGTTTGAATTCCATATTATACAGGCCGTCCGAGACTGCCACATTGCTGGAAGTAGCGAGCTTGCCCTGATAGTTGATCTGTTTATTGAAAGCGGCCTGCGCAATGAGGAGAGGGGAGAAAAAAATAAAGAAAATGGAAAAAAATGTTAAAAACCGAGCTTTTAACATTTTTGTTTCTTTACTCCAGAAAAAAATTTTTGCAATTTTTGTTTTCATTATTCCTTCACTTCCACATCCGGGGAAAGATTTTTATTTCCCTCTTGCGGAGTCACCTTGATTATTTTTCCGTAGATATAAATTCCGAGAATAATTCCGGAAAGGAAAATAACTCCCGTCCAGAGAAATATATTGCGGGTTCGCAGGGGGGAAAAGAATTCCGCCAAAGCGAATTTTTTGTGTCTGATTTTCTTCTTCAGAGAGTAGTCGTTCAGAGCTTCCTCGGTGGTAAACCAAGTCTTGCCGACTTTTCTGCCGTTCAGCTCTTTTTTACGAATCAAAGCGCTCAAATAGTCCGGATGATAACCGGTAATTTTTGCAGCTTCGCTTAAAGATACAACTTTCCTCATTATATAAAGATATATAAAATTATATCGGAAAATTTTTATGCTAGAAATTGAAATCTCGGCTATCCGATATTTTTTTATACCCTTATATTATAACGGATTGTAAACATTATATCCACTAGTTATCCACAGGGTAGTAGAGTAAAATTCACTACCCTGCAAACAGTCTATATTGTCAAGACAGGCCTTTAAAATAAGCCTATTTTTCTTGTTTTTTTTGTCTTTGTTTCCAGACTAAAATCATCAAAGTAAGGATCAAAATGGCTAAGAACAAGGAGACAAGCCACAAGTAGTCTAAAATGAAGGAAAAATAAGTCATTGCTTTTTCTTTGATCAAAAGAGGAATGAGAGGCTTTGACTCTAAAAATCCTTGGCTTAGGATATAGGCAGTACCGTTATCGGAATAGCGGTATATCTCAAGTTTGTACACTCCGAGATCTTGGAGCGGAGGGAGTACTGCCTGATAGCGACCGCTTGATTTATTGAAAGAAAAAAGATATTGCCCGAAGGGTTCTCCGCTAGGAGAGAAGACTTGCATCCAATCATCATCAAAAGTTTTTTTGTCCGTGTCTACGATTGTATTTTTTCCGCTATCTGCTGCGATTATCTTGTCTGAAGAAAGGAGCGAGACCGGCTGATTGTATTGATGCATGAAAAAATCTTGAGTCGGAAATTTTTGCGGAACAATTCTTCCGCCTGCGCCCGGTACTGGTTTTGTTTCGGGGCCAGTCTTCGGTTTTATCTCGGGTTTTGTTTCCGGTTTTTTCTTCGGTGGAATTTTTTCCGCCACGTAAGCGATTGCTGAAACTCCTACGCCCGAAGAAAAGTTTCCGTCGGTATTGCGCGAGAAAAGAGAATAATAATATTTTTTCCCTGGGGCAACATCCGTATCTAAAAATTTTTCTTTTGTTCCTTCATAAATCATTTCTCCCAAGAAAGGATTGCCCCGGAAATGGTCTTTATGCCGCATAATGCGCACGTATGAAAAATTTGGGTCCGGTGGAATTTGCCAAGTGATGAGGATGCCGTCCGTTTGCGTTTTCGCGCGCGGGTTTAAGGGGTTGAGCGGATAAGCGGTATTTACCAAAAACTTGGTGAAAAAATATTGCGGGCCGATCGCATTTACATTTCCCAAAGCGCTTCTGCTCTCAATGCTAAAGTAATACATAGTGCCGGGTTTCAGATTTTGAATAGTCATCTTGTGTTTCACTTCAAAAATGACGCTCCCCAGGGCGCCGTCTTTGACTTCGCCCGTCTCGCCCCATTTTAGGGTGCTCATCGTGCCTATCTTGGTATCCCAAGTTATGACGGCGCTTTCAAAGTCCGGATTTATTTTAAGGTTGTAGATATTGAGGTCTTCAGGGGGGATGGTCGCTCCGCCGCGGCCCGGGGATGGCGGAGGGGGCGGAGGAGTGACAGTACAATCGGAAGGGCAATTTGCAGGAGTTTCCCCAGATTCGCAAATGCCGTTATTGTTACAGCCTTCTACGCCCAAATCTATCTGGATGCCATTTGCTCCGGAGACGGCAAAAATAGGATCTGGATGGAGAGATATCGACAAAAAAGCCAATATAATAAAGATTATTTTTAAATTTTTCTTCGTTTTCATCTTTTACAGAGTAATTGCGGTGACTACAATCGGGGCGCTATAACTGCCGGCTTTTTGGATATGATTCGCGCCGGTTTCAGCTCGGAAACGGACAGTTACGGTACTGCCAGTAGGATGATTACTGGTTGTTCTTAGAGCGACTGTCTTTGGAGTGGTAGAAAGTCCGTCCCAGCATTTGTCCACGGTTACATTAGTACCTGTATTGCAGACGGCACCGTTGTTTTTAAATCTGGCGGAGACATCATCTCCTTCTCTGGCAAAACCGAAAGCGGAAGCTATCGGGAGAATCGTGAAATTATAATCCGGGTCCGCGCCGACCGGAGCGTAATCGGCGAAAGAGTCGTAAGCCGAAGTCAAAGCGGGTGTTGAAGTTGTCGCTATGCTCATGCTATAGCCGGCTAAGTTATCGGTAAGTACTTGCCAAGAGATGGTGCCTTCGGAAGCGCCGCCGTTAATGCCGCCGATTGGAGTTAAAGCAAGATTGGTTGGCGCGGAAATTGAAATGTAACTTTCTTGCATCTGCCAAAAACCGGCAAAGAGCTTATAGTTCGCGCTTGCCGAAGGCCCGGTGGCCGCCTCGCCCAAAGTATCCCGCAGTTTGTAGTTTGTACTTCCCGAATCTTGCCCGCCGAAATTTACCGTGTCGGAAGTGATGCGATAATTTCCACTTTGCATGTTCTCGGCCAGGATTTTTATGGAAGGGAAGATGAGAAGAAAAAGAGAAGCAAAAAGCAAAAGAAAAATTTTAAAGTTTTTTTTGTTCATATTTTTCTGTCTTTTTTCTTCAATTCAAAGCGGGTGAGGAAGTAGTAGACAAGCGCCACCAGAACGGCAAGGATGACAAAGGCGATAATGAGGATCTTCCATGGCAGGACCCAGAAAACATAATCCACTCCGTCAAAAGTATCGCCGAAGCCTTTATTCAAGGAAAGATGCGCGGTGTATCGGCCCAAACTGAAACCGTTTCCCCACAGTATCTCCCTGTATCTGGTTGAATCCGGTAGAACAAAATAAGCGTCAACCGGCAAGGTGTCTACGGTTCGGCCGAAAATATTTGTGATAGTGATCGTTCCGTAGGGAACCAAGTGAACGTTGCCGGTATTTTTGAAAGCGATTTCAAAACCTTGAGGTCTTCCGGAAAAAACGGATTTGATTGGCCCGATATTTTTAAAGCTCTCAATACGTCCCTCGTATTTCCCTTCGCCGTTTATCCTAAGCAAGAAAAGAGAACCAATGCGGGAAATAATTCTCGCTCGGCCCTCCGTATCCGCGGAATTTCCCTCCGGTATTTTATCCGGTTCGTTTGATATGATGAGCGCCCCGTAATATCCGCGCGGTTCGGCGTTTTTCGGGACGGAGATAGTGATCGGTATGGTAATTCTCTCGCCCAAATCAAGTTCAAATTCGTTAATTTCCGGCAGAATGAAATCTTTCAGCGAATAGGGGCTATAATTCTCGCCCAAGAGAATGACCGGTTTTTTAGGGTCGTCCGTTCCAATAAAGTCTTCGGTAGAGAGCTTGAATTTTACTTTTTTGTCTACGCGGTTGGTAACGATAATATTTTTTACGACGCTTTCTCCGGGGTTTAGATTGATTTCAGTCTTTCCCGGCTCCACTACAAAATCATTCTGCGGGAGAATATCAAGCTTGGTTTTTTGAAAAGCAAAAGAGCTTACCGGCGCAAGCATTTCTGCCAAAAGCGTTATAAGGATTATTATGTGAAAAAATTTCTTCATTTTTGCAAAACCGCTTTGTTACAAAATCTTTTATATACGAATCTATAAAGTCAAAGCTGTAGCGGTGATAGTGGCGGTGTAAGTGCCGGAAGGGGCGTAAACTGTGTTTTGCTGAGCCGCAAAGCAGATATTCGTCTGAGTGCCGGAAGTTGAAGTGACGGTGTTTGAAGTAGCAATGGTTCTGTCCGTAGTGGCAAGGTTCAGGTATTTAAGCAATGCATTTGGGTTGCCGGCTGTACCGCAGTCAGTACCGGTGCCCCAAGTGGCAGTACTCACATTTGCTCCGTAAGCGGAGAAGCCGAACTCTTTGTTTCCACTCGCTACGGTCCAAGTTTCCGGCGTTCCGGCGACAGCCGGAATATAATCCGCAAAAGAATTTGCTCCGCTCTGCAGAGCCGGCGCGGTGGAAGCTTTGACGCTGAGCTGGTAGCCGTTCACCCCATTTGTTTTAACGACCCAAGAAGAACCGCCGATTGAGGAATTTGAAACAATGCCGATATTCGGAGACATAGTAACGTTTGCGCCAGTGGAAATAGAAATACCGGTATCAACTTGCAAAGTGACCAAAACGCTGTTGGTAGCCGAGATAGCTTTGACGTCTTTGGTGGCGTAAAATTGAATTGCCGACAACAGAATTAACACTATTGCCCCGATAGTTATCTTTTTGTTCAATCCGATTTTGCTTTTCATTTCGCTTTAAAAATTTTTAAAAGATTTAAAATTCACGCTTGATAAGAAGGAGTATAAGAAAAAAAACCTTAAAAGAAAAGCGATTTTATACACTCTTTCCACACAATTCACAGATGTTAAAAACCGAGCTTTTAACTTTTTCTTGTTTTTGTGATATTATTAAAAACATGAGGAACATTTCAATCGTAGAAGGCGAGTATTATCATATTTTTAATAGGGGCAATAATAAACAACAAATTTTTTTGGATAATAAAGATTGGGTACGTTTTCTTTTTTTAATTATTTATTTACAATCACCAATGATTTTTCAAAATATCTCAAGAGAAGTGAATGATTTTGTTAAAAACCGAGTTTTTAACATAAATAAGAAAGATTTGGAGGAAATTTTGAAAGACAGATATGTTAGTTTGATTGGTTTTGCTATTATGCCCAATCATTTTCATTTGATTTTATACGGACAAAAAGAAAATGGAATATCTCAATATATGCAAAGAGTACTTTGTGCTTATACTAAATATTTTAATACAAAATATAAAAAAAATGGCCACCTTTTTCAGGGACCATATAAAGCTGTACATATCAAAGATAATAAACAACTTTTATATCTGTCTAGTTATATACATAAAAATCCGCAAAATATAAAACAATGGAAAAATAGAGCGGAATTTTATCCTTGGTCCAGTTATCAAGATTACACAAAGGAAAATAGGTGGGGAAACTTATTGACGACAGATTTAATAGCAGATCAGTTTTCTGACAGAAACGATTATCTGAATTTTGTTAAAAGTAGTACGGCAAAGGATTTTTCGAAAAATTTAGGCGAAGAAATTTTATTTGATTACTAAAAATGTTAAAAACCGAGCTTTTAACATTTAACATTTTATTTGCCTTGTCTCTCTTGAGTAAAAATTTTGCAAAATTCAGAAAAATAGAATAAACTGTTTTGGAAGTTTGAATGCCGTTATAGCTCAGGTAGTAGAGCACATTCTTGGTAAGAATGAGGTCATTGGTGCAAATCCAATTAACGGCTCCAGTTTGCCGAAGTAGCTCAGTTGGTAGAGCACCGCTTTCGTAAAGCGGGGGTCGACAGTTCAATCCTGTCCTTCGGCTCTATATATAAAATTCTCCGAACTATTTTCCTGTTTATCTAGAAGTTCTCTTTCTCTTGTCAGAGCGGGAGATTTACATTTTTCCCTGACAAAGGAGACCTGCCTACCAGCAGGCTTGCTAAGGTGGTTGTGTTATAATCACAAGTATGAATAAAACCGATATAGAAAAAGAAATAGAAGCGCTGGAAGCGGAAATGGGGAGGGTTGATTTTTGGAATGATAAACAAAAAGCGCAGGCGACGCTCAAAAAAATCTCCGAACTGAAAGAAAAAAAAGAAGGCGCCAAGAAATACGATAAAGGCAATGCAATTTTATCCATAGTTTCCGGCGCTGGCGGGGACGATGCGGAAGATTTTTCCAGAATGCTTTTTGAGATGTATGTGAAATATGCAGAAAAAAAGGGTTGGAATATTTTTTTGATTCATGAAAATAAAAATGATCACAGCGGGTATAGAAATGTTTCTATGGAGATAGAGGGCAAGGGTGCGTATGGCGCACTTAAGAATGAATCCGGCGTGCATCGGCTGGTGCGCATTTCTCCTTTTAACGCAAAAGGCCTCCGGCACACGTCTTTTTCTCTTGTAGAAGTCCTGCCGAAATTCTCTAAATTGGAAAAGAAGGATTTTGTGATTCCGGAGAGCGATGTCAAGATAGAATACAGCCGTTCAGGGGGGCCGGGCGGGCAGAATGTGAATAAAAGGGAGACGGCAGTTCGGCTGGTGCACTTGCCCTCCGGGATAGCCGTGCATGCGACCGGCGAACGGAGTCAAGAACAGAACCGCGAGCAAGCTCTCGCCATCCTGCGCGCCAAAATTTTCAAAAAAGCGCAGGAAGAGAAGAAGGATTTTGAAGAAACATACAAGAAGACATTCAACGTTGAAATAGAGTGGGGGAATCAAATACGTTCTTATGTGCTTCATCCATACAAAATGGTGAAAGATCTTCGTAGCGGGGTTGAAACTTCGGACGTAAATGCTGTTTTGGAGGGGGAGTTGGATTTGTTTGTTGAGGCAGAGAAAAATCTATGATAAAATAAACAGGATGGTTTACTTTAATAATGTTTCAAAAATTTACAACGGAGACTCCGTGGCGCTTGAAGATATAACTCTCACTATAAATGCTGGGGAATTTGTCTCCATCGTCGGGCATTCCGGCGCCGGCAAAAGCACCTTGGTCAAAATGATCTTGGCGGATGAGGCTCCGACTTCCGGCACCGTGTTTTTTGAGTCTGTAAATGTGTTTAAGGCGGATAGCAAAGAGCTTACCAATCTGCGCCGAAGGATCGGTACGGTTTTTCAGGACTTTAGATTACTTTCCAACAAGACCGCTTATGAAAATATCGCTTTTGCCATGGAAGCGGTGGGCAAGACGAACGAAGAAATAGAGTCCGATGTTCCACACGTGCTAGAATTAGTGGACTTGGCGGAAAAAATGCACCACTTTCCGCATCAGCTCTCCGGCGGAGAGCAGCAGCGCCTCGCCATCGCGCGGGCGATCATCAACCAGCCGGAGCTTATCATTGCCGACGAGCCGACCGGAAATTTGGACGCCATCAATACTTACGAAATAGTCCAAATTTTGAAAAAAATCAACGACTTGGGCACGACGGTCATACTTACCACGCACAACAAAGGCGTGATTGATTCCATCGGCAAGCGGGTTATCACTATGGAAAAAGGCAAAATAATGCGGGATGACAAGAGTGGCAAGTATGTTATATAATTAATTGTGTTTAGCATTATGATAACGGATACAAAAAGGATAATAAAAGCGGGTTTTCTCAATTTTAAGAGAAGTGGGATCATCTCTTGGGCCGCGGTCCTCGTTGTTACCATCACGCTTTCGGTTATTACCGCCATTCTTATTTTGCAGGCAGTCCTTTCATATTCCTTACAAGAGATCAAAAATAAGGTGGATGTAACTATCTACTTTAACGTGGGCGCTCCAGAAGACAAGATCTTGGCTTTAAAGAGCGCATTAGAAAATCTGCCGGAAGTTTCAGGAGTGACTTATGTAAGCGCCAATCAAGCCTTGAAAAATTTTCGCGACAGGCATAAAGAAGATTACCCGACCATCCAAGCGCTTGATGAAATCAAAGACAATCCTTTGGGCGCGTACTTGAACGTGAAAGCCAAAGAAGTTTCCCAATATGAGAGCATTGCGAATTTCTTGCAGGGCGATAATGCTCTGGTTTCTGGTTCCTCTTCAATTATTGACAAAGTAAATTACAATCAGAACAAAATCGTGATTGAGAGATTAAACAACATAATTTCCGGCGCGCAAAAGCTGGGTTTTCTTGCCACTCTTATCCTTATTTTTATCTCGGTGATCATAACGTTTAACACCATTCGCCTGGCAATTTTTATCTCCAAAGACGAAATAGCGGTGATGCGCTTGGTAGGAGCTTCAAAGACTCGTGTTTCCGGGCCTTTTATGGTAGAGGGAGCTATTTACGGCATCGTCGCCACTATCGTTACCCTCATAATTTTCTGGCCGATTACCTACTATCTCGGGCGCAACATGACGCAGTTTTTGGGTATCAACGTTTATGATTATTATCTTTCCAATTTGCTTCAGATTTCCGCCATCGTCCTTTTATCCGGGATCATCCTCGGCGCCATTTCAAGCATCCTTGCCACCAGAAAATATTTGAATAAGTAAATATCAAGTATAAAGTTTATAAGGTTCGTAAAGTTTATAAAGTATGAGTAAACAAACAAAGTACATATTTGTGGTGGGGGGGGTCATGTCAGGCGTAGGAAAAGGCGTTGCTTCCGCGTCTATCAGCAAGATCCTGCAATCTCGCGGGGTAGAAGTCACCACTCTCAAGATTGACCCGTATGTAAACGTGGATGCAGGCACTATGAACCCCACCGAACACGGCGAGGTTTTTGTTTTGGATGACGGCACTGAGTGCGACCAAGATATGGGGAATTACGAGAGATTTTTGAGCAAGGATTTAGAGAAAATAAACTATATGACGACGGGTAGCGTATATCTCTCCGTAATAGAAAAAGAGCGCAACTTAGAATACAAAGGGCGCTGCGTAGAAGTCGTGCCGGATATACCGCTTGAGGTTATAAATCGCATCAACAAAGCGATTGCCAAAAACAAGGCGGATATCGCGGTGATAGAAATAGGCGGAACGGCTGGAGAGTACCAAAATATTTTATTTTTGGAAGCGGTGCGCATTTTGAAAGTAAAAAATCCGGAAGATGTATTGCTTGTTTTGGTAAGTTTCATACCTTCTTTAGATGCCGGGGGTAACGAGCTCAAAACCAAGCCGACGCAATACGCCGCTCGAACTTTAAACTCGGCCGGGCTCCAGGCGGACCTTATCCTTGGTCGTGCACCGGTTTCGCTGGATGACAAACGAAAAGAAAAAATCGCCTTTGTCTGTGGACTCGCTTCAAAAGAGGATGTAATTTCCGCGCCGAATGTGAAAAACATTTATGAAGTGCCGATAAATTTTGAGGATGACGGCCTGGCGGACCGCATTTTCAAAAAACTCCAGATACCTTCCAAGAAAAAAGATATGAGAGATTGGAAAGCGATGGTAAACAAAATGAGCAAGGCGGAAAAAGCGATCAAGATCGGCATCGTCGGCAAATATTTCGGTACCGGAGAATTTGTGCTGGAGGATTCATATATCTCTGTCATTGAATCAGTGAAACATGCCTCTGGAGCTTTAGAGAGGAAGCCGGAAATCAAATGGATAAACTCCGAACAATTCGAGCGTAATCCGTCTTCCATCAAAGAATTAAAAGAATTTGACGGTATAATCGTGCCGGGAGGCTTCGGCAGTCGGGGCGTAGAAGGAAAAATCTCCGTGGCGAAATATTGCCGGGAAAAGAAAATTCCTTATTTCGGTCTTTGTTATGGCATGCAGATGCTTGTTATCGAATTTGCCAGAAATGTAGCCCATATGGCACATGCCAATACCACGGAAATTGATCCAAAAACTCCATATCCAGTGATAGACATTATGCCGGAACAAAAAGAAAATTTGAAAAACAAAAATTATGGAGCGACGATGCGCTTGGGAGCATATCCAGCTGTTTTAAAGAAAGGTACTATCGCTTTTGATTCTTATAAGACTTCAAAAATTTCAGAGCGTCACCGTCACCGCTATGAAGTGAATCCGGAATATATAGATAAGCTTGAAAAAGCGGGGCTTGTTTTTCCCGGAATTTCACCGGACGGAAAATTAATGGAGATAGTCGAACTTCCAAAAACTAAGCATCCGTTTTTCCTGGGCACCCAATTTCATCCGGAGCTCAAATCCCGTCCGCTTACCCCGCATCCGCTTTTTACGGCTTTTGTTAAAGCATGCGTTAAAGAGCAGAAGCTTTATTGCTTTTAATTTTTGTCCTCAATCTTGCGGTTTTAGTCTTAGCCCTGGCTTTTTTTACTATCGCAATTTTATTAGTTAATTGCTTTTTGTTGATAGCGATTTTTTGTTTTGTTGAATTTGATTTAGCCTTGACTTTATTGACTTTTTTGACCAAAGTTTTTACCTGGGCAGTTGTCATTCCGCCTGAAGCATCGGATACGGAAGTTTGGGCAGTCGTTTGAGCGGAAACTATTCCTGCGCCCACCAAAAACATCGCTAACGCCAGAAATGCTGATATAATTTTTTTCATGATATTTTTTGCAATTTAATTAATTATTAATCTGTTTCGGCCTCTAAAACTTTGTCTCCCTGGTCATGCAGAGAAGAAGATTCATTTATATTCCCTGCGATTTCGTTCACCGTGGAAAGGAGCAAACTCTTCAGTCCGTAATTCTCGGTAATAGTTTGATTGCCGAGCGGAGTAAGTAAGACGATCAGATCTTTGATATGCGAGCTTACTTCGTCAAGCCTCGCCTTGCTCCTGCTTAAGACAAATGAATCTTTCTTGGCTAACGCTTGGAGGAGCGCCTGTTCGGCAGGAGAGAGATTAGAAGTGGAAACCCCGGACGAATTGCTTATGGAATCAACGGCTGTTTGGTATTTGTTGAGCAAATTTACCAAATCCGCATAAGTGTTTATGGCGCTGGAATCCGCTTCCTTGACCTGAACAGTATTTTGCGAATCAGGAAGCTTGGAGATTAAAGAGTTCAAATTGTTTTCATTGGGAGTGGCTCCATCTTCACCGACATCTTCGCTGTTTTTTTCGGAATTTGAGTCCCGACTGTCCTTGTTTATATTTTCTGAATTATTTTTATCTCCCGAGTTGTTTTGAAAATAAATTTTTTTCTGGTTATTTGAATCCTCCCCAGCGCTTTTGTTATCATTAGCCAACGTAACTTGGGCCAAGAAGCCGACTGCGAAGACAAGCGCCAAGGAAAGCAATATTTTTTTCTTCATAAATTTTATATGTTAACTGTTAAAAAATAAAAGTTTTCGACATTGCCAGTATATCATATCATTTATGAATTTTTTATGAAGAATACCTAGTATGGGAAATTCGACCCTGTGTTTGATAAAAATGGGGTTTTATACTATTGTATTGGTATGTATTGGTATATTTTATTGCGAGATCGTCTAACGGTAGGACAGCGGATTCTGGCTCCGCTAATCTAGGTTCGAGTCCTAGTCTCGCAGCCACCTTGAGCAGAGTTATCCCGCACGAGACGCGTGGAAACAGCTTAAGATC
>CAYQKC010000013.1:0-14970 GCA_964418145.1 uncultured Candidatus Saccharibacteria bacterium | reverse complement strand
GTATCCAAAAATTCAGCTACTTGCCGGAACCGCAAGGGGATTCTATTTTTGCCGTAATCGGAGAAGAATTGGGTTTGGTTGGATCCATTGCGGTTATCGTCCTTTATCTGCTTTTTTTATTGCGAGGGCTAAAAATAGCCAATAATTCTCCCGATTTATTCAGTAGACTTTTAGTTTCCGGAATTGTTATACTAATAACAGCCCAATCTTTTATGAATATAGCCTCAATTACCGGGGTCTTCCCATTAACGGGCGTTCCTCTGCCTTTCATGAGCCAAGGAGGAACTTCGCTTATGATCTCGCTTACTGCCATGGGTGTAGTATTCCAAATATCAAAATTTAAACAAAAAAACACATGAAAATAGTTTTTACAGGAGGAGGAACCGGCGGACATTTTTATCCGATGATCGCCATTGTTCAGAAAGTAAATCAAATTATCGACAAAGAAAAAATAATTGGCGCAAAGCTTTACTATGTATCGGATTCTCCTTATGACAGAGAAGAACTCTTTGAGAACGGCTTGATTTACGAAGAAATAAAAGCTGGCAAATTGCGCACTTATTCTTCCTTTAAAAACTTTACGGATTTTTTTAAAATGTTTTTCGGAACTTTGAACGCTTTATATAAAATGTTTACCATTTATCCGGACGTTATTTTCGGTAAAGGAGGCTACGGTTCTTTCCCGGCTCTCCTGGCTGCCAGGATTTTAAACATACCGGTCATAATACATGAATCGGATTCCGTCCCCGGACGGGTAAATAAATGGGCGGGACGCTTCGCCAGAAAGGTTGCAATTTCTTTCAAGGAAGCTGCTGAATATTTTCCGAAAGACAAAGTCGCTTGGACCGGACACCCAATCAGAACAGAAATCCTGCACGGTGCTCAGAAAAAAGAAGCCTTAGAATTTTTTAAACTTGAATCGAATTTACCCACGATATTCATTACAGGCGGTTCGCAAGGAGCCGAACTTATCAATAACACCATCCTATCAGCTCTGCTCAGGCTTATTAAAAATTTCCAAATAATCCATCAAACCGGACTTAATAATTACAAAAGCGTCTCCGGACAAGCGCAAGTAATCCTCGCTTCCGAAGAAGAAAGGGTCAGATACTTGCCTTTTGCTTTTATGAATTCCTTAGCGGAAAAAATGGCGGCCGGAGTCGCTTCAATAATAGTTTCGCGAGCCGGTTCAACTATTTTTGAAATAGCTTCATGGGGCATACCGTCTATCATCATTCCGATTACAAATTCAAACGGCGACCACCAAAGGAAAAATGCTTTCAACTATGCACACACCGGCGCCTGCGAAGTAATTGAAGAAGCAAATATGACTGCGAATATTTTAAGTTCGGAAATAGAGAGAATAATAGACGACAAGGAAACTTGGCAGAAAATGGCGGATAATACCAAGACCTTCAACAAGCCGGATGCGGCCGAAAAAATCGCTCGCGCCATAGTGGATATAGCACTATCTCACGATAAATAGGATCTTCCTATTTGGATTTTATGCTATTATATATAAATGGATAAAAAGGTGATTACCAGGTTTGCCCCGAGCCCGACTGGTTTTATGCACGTTGGCAACTTACGAACAGCCCTTTATGCGTACCTTTGGGCCAAGAAAAACAAAGGTACTTTTATTTTAAGAATTGAGGATACGGACAAGGAAAGGGAAGTGGAGGGTTCCATAGAGCATATTTTAAAGGTTTTGGAATGGGTAGGGCTTGATTGGGATGAAGGTCCGAAAGTGGAAGGTTCGCACGGACCATATTTTCAATCGCAAAGGCTTGATTTGTATAAAAAATACGCTCAAAAATTAATCGATAAAGGTTTGGCTTACCCTGATCCATACACCGAAGAAGAATCAAACGCTTGGCGAGAAAAAGCAGAGCTAGAAAAAAAACCATTTCTGTACAGGGAGCATCGCCCAGTCAATTTTGATCCTTGGGATGGCACAAAACCGCTTCGCTTTAAAGTACCTCAGATCAAAAGTTATAAATGGAACGATTTGGTTTACAGAGATCTCTCGGCCGGACCGGAAGCGCTGGATGATTTTATTTTAATAAAGAGCGACGGATACCCGACGTATAATTTCGCGCATATAGTAGACGACATAGAGATGAGAATCACGTACGTGATGCGCGGGCAAGAATTTATTTCTTCTGTTCCAAAATTTCTATCCCTTTACGACGCGCTCGGAGTGCCCTATCCTTTATTTGCCACTTTGCCTCCGATTATGGCGGAAGGCGGCAAAAAAAAACTCGGCAAACGCGACGGAGCCAAAGATATTTTGGAATATAAGAAAGAAGGATATTTGCCGGAAACCATCGTCAATTTCTTGGCACTCCTCGGCTGGAATCCGGGAACCGAGAAAGAAATTTTTACTATGCCGGAACTTATTGAAGCTTTTGATATTTCACGTATCGGGCACTCCGGCGCGCAGATGAATCTGGAAAAGCTAGACTGGATGAATAAGGAGCACATCAAAATGCTTCCGGAGCAGGAACTGGAAGATGAAATCTTTACCCGACTGCCCGAAGAGCTTAAAATCAAAAAAATAATCCCGATTATCGCGGAAAGGATTTCTAAATGGAGCGACATAGACGAACTGATAAAAAATGAAGAATTTAATTTTTTCCATAAAGCCCCGGCGTATCAAAAAGAAAAACTTATTTATAAGAACATTCCGCAAGAAAAAATTTTTGAAAATCTAAAAAATGTATTATCGGAATTGAAAAAAATCAGCGAAAATGATTTCAACCGGGAAAACATCAAAAAATGCCTGACGGAACTAACCGACAAATCCGGCAATAGGGGAGAAGTCCTGCATCCAGTAAGATACGCGCTCTCCGGACTGGATAAATCGCCCGATCCGTTTATCATCGCTGAAATCTTAGGGAAAAATGAAACTTTATCGCGCTTACAAAAAGCAATCCAGTAGCACAAACAGACAAAATATGTTTAAAACAGGTCTTGCCTGTTTGTGTTTTATTTTTATATTTTTTCCTTTTGTTTTTTCTTTGGCGCAAACAGCTAGCGAATTAAACAATAAAATCAGCCAAAAAAATGCCGATATCACTAAACTAGAACAGGAAATAAATCAATATCAAAAACAATTAAATAATTTGGGCAAGCAAAAAAACTCATTAAGCACTTTGATTAAAGAGCTAGATTTGACTAAAAGAAAATTAATTACAGATATGTCTATCACTCAAAATAAAATAGATAAAACCAATTTAAAAATAAAAGAATTAAGTTTACAAATAAATCATAAAGAGAAAACTATTACAAACAATATAAAAGTTCTCTCGCTTGATATAAAAAAAATAAATGAATTAGAAATGAGTGACATTTGGATCACACTTTTGTCTGAGAATAGTTTTACAACTACTTGGAATGATATAAATAGTATTTCTGTCGTAGGTACAATTCTTAAAGAAGAAACAGAAAAGTTGAGAGATGCAAAAATTGTTTTGGAAGACATTAGAAATGAAACCGATAAGGCAAAAAGAGAACTTCTTAATTTAAAATCAAAATTATCCGATCAGAAAAAAATAGTCGATCAAAATACTTCCGAAAAGAAAAAACTCCTTAATCAAACTAAAAACAACGAATCAAATTATCAAAAACTTTTAAGAGACCGCTCTTTAAAAAAAGAAGCTTTTGAAAAAGAAATAGAAAACTATGAATCACAATTAAAATATATATTGGATCCCTCTAAACTTCCCAGACAAGGAATATTTTCTTGGCCTCTTGATTATATTTATATTACCCAATCCTTTGGTAAGACTGAAGCTGGTAAAAAACTCTACGTAAACGGCACTCACAATGGGATTGATCTTAGAGCTCCAATGGGCACGCCAGTCAAGGCTATGGCAAGTGGTACAATAGCAGGTATAGGTGATACTGATACACAATGCTATGGTGTTTCTTTTGGTAAATTCATTTTAATAAAATATGATAATGGGCTCGCTAGTACCTACGGACATCTTTCTCTTATAAAAGTAAGTATAGGCGAGAGGGTAATAGTAGGCCAAGTAGTAGGTTATAGTGGAAATACAGGTTATTCTACTGGACCACATTTGCATGTTTCCGTCTATCCTAAAGATGCAGTGGAAGTTAAAATCATACCAAGTAAATTTTGTCCGAAAACAAATCTGATTTTACCTGTAGCGCCCACAAATGCATACCTTGATCCAATATACTATTTACCTCCTTATACACAATCGTTAAATTAAAAACTTTGCCATAAATAAGACTAAATGGTAGAATATATAACAATGAAGTTTCAAAGAAAAAATCAAAATGGGGGATTTTTAAAACTCATAATATTGATTATAATTGTTTTATTTTTGATAAAATATCTTCGTATAAGTTTCTCTGATGTTTTTGATTGGATAAATAAATTATTAAACTTTATTTTCAAAAAATAAAATGGGCAATAAAATTAAAAAGGGCGGCATCAGTATTTTAGGGATAATAATTTTGGCTTTTATCGCCGTCTTTGTATTAAGTTATTTTAAAATAAGCATCAAATCAATAGTGGAAAGCCCGGAAGCGCAAGATAACCTGGGATATGTAAGTGGGGGAACGAAGAGCATTTGGGATGAATACCTGAAAGCTCCGGCCGAATATCTTTGGAAAGACGTATTTATAGATATTTTTTGGCAAGGTTTTATATCCAATATGAAAAAATTGAGAGACGGCCAGCCGACAGATTATGAAACTTCCGTGCCTTTTGTAAATTTTAATTTTTTTAAAGACACCTCAAATAAAAGCAACTCAAATACTTTTAATAATACCCCTAATAATTAAGCAGGGAAGCTTTTTTTAGTCCATTTTTATATTATTGTATATATGTCGCACAATATACATTTGGTTATATATAAATAGAATTATTATCTACAAGAGCTGGAAAGTACATAGCCGGCCTTCTCTGCTTCCGCGCCGCTTTCAAAATAGATTCTATTTTTTTCTTTAATAGTTTTTCCAGAACTACAACTTAAGGTGTAATATTTTGTTCCCCGGCTGGAAGCGAAAAAATTATTTACCGTGCTTCTAAAACTGTTTTGAGTCAAAATCCCATTTTCCGGTCCAAAGCCTTGATTTTGGTCCTTTAGAACCTCTCCACCGGCAGAGAGACCGTTATATTCAATTTTTAGGCTTTGATTTGGCTCTTTTTTAGATAATCTACCTAGGCCGAACGATCCAAAACCCACAAATATGATAATAGTGACAATAGTTACATCTTTACCTTGGTCGCTTTCTAAAAATTGCTTGATTTTTTCTAAAGAATCGTGTAAACTCATTTTGTTTATAAATTATAACATTATATTACTTTATGGCACATAGAAAAGCCGGCGGAACAGCAAAAAACTTAAAAGATTCAAAACCAAAATACCTGGGTACTAAGTTGGCTGATGGAGAAAAAGCCAAAGCCGGGTCAATAATTATCAGACAAAGGGGTTCTGTCATCTTGGCTGGTGGCAATGTCCGCATGGGCAAAGACCATACTCTCTACGCTTTGAAAAACGGTACGGTAAAATTCTCTTCAAAGAGAAAAATTTCTTTCAACGGAAAAACCGTAGTTAAAAAAGTAGTGAATGTTTTTTAAGCCTTCTCCACGATAAGCTTGAAGGAAGATTTTTTGTTCTTTATGAAAATCTGGATCTCATATTCTCCAATTTCTTTTATTTGCTTGGACAAAACAATGAATTTTTCATTAAGTTCTATTTTTGATTCTTTTTTGAGCGCTTCCGAAATATCTTTTTCATGAATAGCAGAAAATAAATGCCCCTTCTTGTCGGTTTTGGCTTTGATCGTTACAATCTCCCCTTTTATCTTTTCTAAGTTTTTATTGAGCAAATTCTCCTCAATTTCTTTTTCAATAACAATTTCTTTCTTACGCCTTTCTATCTCCGATACGGCTTTCGGCGTAGCCATTTCGGCAAACTTCCTGGGGAAAAGATAATTCACGGCATAACCGTCGTTGATCTCTTTTATGTCATACCTTCGGCCGATTCTCGGCACATCTTGTAAAAAAATCACCTTCATAGATTATTTTCTAGGCCAATTATTCAAAAGCTCTACGGCTTTGTTCATTTGAGGATCTACATTATTTTTTACGTTTCCCGAGGTGATCGATATTAGATAATCTGGGGTTAATCCTTTTTCTGAGATTGAAGTGCCATTCGGAGTAAGCCATTTGGCTACAGTTATCTTGAGAAGCGTATCCGGGGTTATTTTTACCACTTCCTGTACAGAACCCTTGCCAAAACTCTTTTCTCCTATAAGAATCGCCCTCTTATAATCCTGCATTGCGCCGGCAAAAATTTCCGATGCGGAAGCCGAGCCTCCGTTGATTAAGATCACAAATTTCAAATTATTATTAAAAATATCATAACCTTGGCTTCTATAAATTTTCGGTTTTTGGTTATTACCGTAATCCTCAGTCACGATAGTTTTACCACCTTTCAAGAACCAACTAGCCATGCTTACAGCCGCATCCAGGTACCCTCCGGGGTTTCCGCGCAAATCAAGCACAAGCTTATCTGATTTAGAATCGGCAAATTTCTTTAAGGTATCCCTAAAAAGCTCAGCCGAATTGGCAGTGAAACTGTAAAGCTTGATCACAAAAATTCCATCTTTTCGTAATTCAGTATCAAGTACCGGCATATTTATAACTCCGCGGACTACTTTTATATCTTTCGGCTCTTGATATCCGTCTCTAAAAAGAGATAGCATCACAGTTGTACCAGCCTCTCCTCGAATCAGCTTGATAGCTTTATCTATACTCATATCCGCAGTGCTTTTGCCGTCAATCTTTAGAATCTTATCTCCGGATTTTATGCCTGCTTTATAAGCTGGGGTATCTTTAAGCGGCGCTATTACAGTCAAAATCTTATCTTTCATTCCGATCTCCATGCCAACCCCGCTGAAATTACCCTGGATATCATCTTCAAATATTTTTGCATCATCAGGATTAAAAAATACACTATATGGGTCTTTAAGAGAATTAACCAGTCCGGAAACAGCCCCATAAACTTTATCCTGATCGCTTATCTTGCCGGCATTCGGATATTTTTCATTTATGCTGTTCCAAGTTTTCCAAAACGGAGAAAAGTTAGCTTCGGTACTGACAGCTGTATCTTTATTCAATACATTTGTAACTTTGTCAATATCGGGTCTTTGCTCAAATCCTATATAAACGCCTAGACCAAAAAACAGAGCTACAAGTATTACTGTGCTTGCCGCACGTCTTGTTTTAAAATATTTCAACATAATTATTTATTCTCCTTAAAATCACTATTTTCCGAAAAACTATCAAAAGCTTCTTTTTTTTGCTCCCCTGCCCCGGAATTCCGATAAACTAAATAATTGAGGTACAGGATAAATAAAGCGGAAAAAGAAATCAAGATATTTTTAATGGAAAGTGGAAAACCCAAATAAGGCAAAGCCGTAAGCCATACCCCTAAAATCGAAATTATTTTTATTTTAGACATTTTGCCATTATAACCTATTTTAAATAAAAACAAAACTTATTATTGCAAGTATTCTGGCGTATTTTCATACATCCAATCCAAAAGCTCGCGCATAATTGAAGACGCACCGATACGATTTGAAGAAGGTCCGGATTCCATCATTATTACAAATGCATACTTAGGACTGTCATAAGGAAAAAAGCCTGTAACCCAAGAATTTACTCTCTTTTTACTTAAACCAACTTGCGCCGTACCGGTCTTGGAAGCAACTTTTACATAAGGAACATTGATAATAGCGGATGTCCCGGAAATAGTGCTTTTTCTCATACCTTCATGAATCACGTCAAAATAATCTTTTTTAAGATCAATTTTCTTTACTTCTTTTTCTTTTTCCGAATCTTCTAAAACAAAATGTGGGGTGAGTAATGTTCCATTGTTTGCAATCGCACTTACGGCTCGGACCATTTCAATAGGAGTAACTTGAAATCCATATTGTCCAATAGCGGTATAATATGTATCTCCAATTCTCCATGGATCGTTTTTAAAATTCTTAGCTTTCCATTCTGGACTCGGGATAACACCCTCTTTTTCATCCGGCAAATCCACGCCTGTTTTTTGCCCGAAACCAAAAAGTTTTGCATACTTTTCTATATTTAAAATGCCGAGACCTTTTTGGTCGCCATAACCACCGCCTATTTCGTAGAAATAAACGTCGCTTGAAACGGCTATCGCGTCGCGCATATCAACAAAGCCTTGAGACCTCCAATCTTTAAACACGCTTTTTTGATTTGGAAAATACGGGTTTGGTATTGAAATAGATCCAGTAGAAAGTATTTTTTTGAGCGGATCAATTACGCCTTCATTTAAAGCCCCTAAGGCTAAAAAGGGCTTTACAATAGAACCAGGAGTGTAAAGCCCCGATATATTCCTATCCAAAAAGACCTTTCTTTTATCTGTTAAGTAAGTTTCTATTTTTTTAGAATCTTTCCCTAAAGAAAGTGCTTCGGAATCGTATTCCGGATAACTAGTAGAAACAAGCAATTCGCCATTTCTTACATCCATAATGATTCCGGAACCGCCAGAAAAATAATTTTTTTCGGAAAAATTTTTTATCAAAGAAAAAATTTTTTTTTGTATTCTGGAATCAATAGTAGTTATGAGATCTGCGCCTCGTTTTGGAGCATTAACCACATTTTCCGAATAAACTTTATTGTAAACATCGGTTTCCACTATCTTTGAACCGTTTTCCCCTTTTAATTTATCATTATATTCTTTTTCCAATCCATCCTTGCCGATAAAATCGCTTTGCCAGTAATTGCCTAATTTATCTTGCATCGGATAACTCACATATCCCAGAAGATGAGCAAATCCATCTGTTAAATACGCCCGAAGCGGAGTCGGCAAATCATCTGTTTTTTTATTCCAAGCAAGTTCTATTTTGTTCCTGTCATAGATGATTCCTCTATCGCTAAAAATAATTTGCTTTTCTAAAACATTATTCTGGCTTCTATTTAAATAAGCTTCTCCTTTTTGTATTTGCAAATATCCGAGTCTGAAATAAAAAACTACGATAAAGATAAAGAAAAAAGCTCCGACTAAGATCAGAGTTTTCTTGGAAATCGGCTTCTCTATTCGCCCTTCGAATTGCTGGTGGTCAAAATTAGGCAAATTTTCCGAATCTAAAAATATCTCGTCCGGTTCGATAAAAAAATTCGCATTCCTGACTTTTTTCTTGTTTAAAATTCTTCTAATCATATTTCTATTTGTTTAGAAATTCTTATTTTTTCTTTTAAAAATTCAATTATAAAGAAGGCAATAATGGCGGAAATTCCAGAGATAAAATATATTCCTCCGAATCTTCCTCCATCGAACCCGTACAGCAAATCAGAGAGAAAAAATACCGTTACCCCCTCGTAATACCTTGGGAAGTAAACTATGCTTAAAATGCCTAGTGTTGTCAAAACCCAAAACGGGTAAAAAAGCGCTGTAAATAAAAGTACTATGAAAACTAAAATACGAAAAAGCATCTTAAAATAATTTTAACACATCATGATAAGTTACAAAAACCATAAGTATTATGAGCAGAAAAAAACCGATCATATTTGCCGTATTGGCAAACTTTGGATTCAAACGAGAACCTTTTATTTTTTCTATAAGTAAGAAAAGCAGTCTCCCCCCATCAAGCGCGGGAAAAGGTATGAGGTTGATAATCGCCAAGTTTACTGAAATTAAAGCGGCAAAAGATAAAAGATAAACGAAACCGAATTCATAAGCGTTTTCTACGATACCTACCATCCCAACTGGCCCGGTTATAGAAGAAAAATTGCCTTTGCCCGTCAATACATCTCCTATAAGCTTAAAAAGCCCCATTCCCGTGTTTTTTGTCACATTCCAATCCAACTTTAAACCTTCCCAAAAAGCCTTTAAAAAGGGCAGTTTTACTGTACCGATTTCATCCATAGATATGCCTATTATCGCTTCTCCGTTTTCTCCGTAATTAACGGGCAAAATTTTAACAGATGTCCCTGTGTCGTTTTTACCTCGCGAATAATAAAGTTCTATTTCTTTTTTACCGTTCGAAACAATAAAATTTTTAAATTGTTCGGGGTTCGGATTATTTAGAACTCCACTTTCGTTTTTGACAGAAATAATCTTATCGCCCGTCTCAAGTCCAGCTGATTTAGCTGGAGAATTGGCAAGCACTGAAATTACCACCAAATGCGGGTCAATAACTTTATACCCTTTCGGCTCGGAACCGAGAGAGGTTGGTAATCCAGACATAAAACTGATTGAAAATAAAATCCAAGCTAAAAGCAAATTGGCCAAAATACCGGCAAATAAAACTATCGCTTGTTGGTATTTTGGTTTGCTGGTAAACCTCCTGTCTTCATCAGAATTTGCCCCATAGAGAGTTTGTTCTCCTTCGGGGTTTTCTCCGAAAATCTTAACAAATCCGCCTATCGGCAAAAGGTTTAGACTGTATTCCGTTTCCCCGTATTTCTTCCCAAAAAGCTTCGGCGGAAAGCCGAATCCGAATTCATCAACCCGTATCTTAAAGCTTTTGGCGGAAAAAAAATGCCCGAATTCGTGCGCCAAAACCAAAATTAAAAGTATAACTATAAAAATAAGTATGTTCATATTCCCTTTAAATTAACCAAGGACTTCTTTTTCTTTTTTTTCAAACGTACTCTCTAATTTTTTATTTATCTCATCCATTAATTTTTGCATATCTTCTTTTGCTCTGAATTTTTCGTCTTCAGTCATTTTGCCGTCCTTTTCCATTTTTTGTATCTCATCCCAAATCTTTTCTCTTTCTTTACGGACGGTAATCCTCGACTCTTCAAGTTTATCTTTCAAAACTTTTGTTAATTTCTGCCTGTTTTCGGTAGTGAGTTCCGGAAAGATAACTCTGATACCGATATTGTCAATTGATACAGATAGACTTAAGTTGGAAGCTATAATTGATTTTTCTATTTCTTTTATCTGATTTTTATCCCAAGGATTAATGCGTAAAATTTTCGAGTCTTCTATTGAAATAGAAGCTATGTTTTTAAGTAGCATGCGTGAACCATAAGACTCTACAATAACTCCGTCCAAAATCATAGGTGAGGCGCGGCCGACGTTAAGTTGGCTGTATTCTTTGCCCAAGAATTCAACTGCTTTGTTTAATTCATTTTTAAAATTTGAAAAATTATAAATCATAATCAATACTCTATTATAACATTTTTACCCTGTTTTATAAAACAGGCGCAGTAAGGGCTACCGATTCCATAAGGCTTTTTACCGAGGATCCAGGCTGGCTTAAAAACTTTCTGGTTTTAAAAATTTGATTGAAGCAGTCTGTCTTTATCTTTTGATCCAATACTTTGCGGAATAAAACAAACTCTAGAGAATTTAAAAACTGCAAAGCCTTGAAACGGACACTGTTCTCCGGAATGCTTTCTTCTTCGTCTTCGTCATCTTTTTCAATAATCAGGTCTCTTATAAAATCTATCCTTGCTTTCAAAGAGAGTTTTAAAAAACGTTCGGCTTTTCCCCTATCCTCTTCGTATTTTTTTGCTGAGATAAAATAAAATCTGGATATCAAAGTTTTTAAAAATATATTCTTGTCCGGCACAACGATAAAAAAATGAGTGTCTTCCATCGGTTCCTCAAAAACCTTAAGCAGGGTGTTTTGGGCGTCTAACAGGAAATTATTTGCAGAAATCAAGAAAATTTTTTTTCCGCCGAAAACGCCTTTTTCATGCTCAGAAGATTTCAGGTTGCGGGCATCCTCAATCTTGAAAGTATCGACGGAAATATGGCAAAAATCCGGATTGCCGGAAGTTTTTATCCCAATTTCTTTCAAGAACTCAAAAATATCCGGGAGCACTTTTTCCCTCAAACCTTCAACTAGGTAGGCGTGGTGTAATTTATTTTTATTGAGACCCTGAAAGATCATTTTATTTTTTGCTTAAAACAGTCTTTTTATATACATCCAGATGATCCAGAGCTATGCCGGTACCCTTGGCTACGCAAAAAAGAGCATCTTCCGCAAGTACTGCTTTTACTCCGGTTTTACGGAAAACCAAATCGGTCAAATTTCTCAATTGAGAAGTTCCGCCGGTCATAATTATACCGTAATCCATAATATCCGAAGCAAGTTCCGGCGGAGTTTCTTGCAAAACGTCCTTGATGGCTTTAATGATTTGTCTCAGTTCCGCGTCAATCGCTCCGACTATCTCATTGGTACTGATCTGCGCCGAACGAGGAAGTCCTTGAATATAATCGCGTCCTTTGATCGTAACTTTCAATTCGTCCTCAAGTGAGACAGCCGCTCCGATTTTTATTTTCACTTCTTCGGCAGTTCTATCTCCTATTGCCAAGTTGAAAGTTTTTTTGATGTAATCGGCTATGGCTTGGTCAATTTTATTTCCGGCGCATTTTACCGAGTTGCAAGAAACAATTCCTCCCAAAGAGATCACTGCCACGTCCGTTGTGCCTCCGCCTATGTCCACAACCATATATCCGCGCGATTCGTGTATCGGAATACCGGCTCCGATTGCCGCCAGAATCGGCTCTTTTACTACATACGCATTCCGAGCGCCTGCTCGAAGAGCCGCTTCGACAACAGCGCGCCTTTCAGTACTCGTCACCCCCGCCGGAACAGAAACCATTACATCTGGCTTGAATAAATTGAAACGCCCTAGAGCTTTGGAAATAAAATAGCGGAGCATTGCTTCTGTCACGCGATAATCGGCGATAACGCCGTCTTTCATGGGACAATAAGTAATGATAGATTCAGGAGTCTTACCGATCATATCTTTAGCCTCAACTCCGATAGCGAGCACTTTGTTGTCCTGTTCGGAAACTGCCACAACTGAAGGTTCGTTTAAAACTATTCCCCGCCCCGGCAAAAATACTAATGTATTGGCCGTCCCTAGATCTATGCCTAATTTTCTGGAAAAAATACCCATATAGGCTAAATATATCATAAATTATGCTAGAATGAAAAGGATGAAAATCGTCACGGTCATACCTCTGCAAAAGGGTGCCAACAAGGAAAATTTGACTTATTTCAGCCAAAAAGATATTGAAGATGGCGCTATCGTAAGTGTCCCTTTACGGAGCAAAAAAATCCTCGGCTTGGTAGTATCAAAAGAAGACGTCCTCCAGGAAAAATCCGGTATCAAAGGCCTTTCCTTTAAGTTAAAAAAAGTGATCGAAGTAAAAAGGCGATCCATATTCAGAAATGAGTTTATAGAATCTACCGGACTTTTTAATTCTTACTTTCCTTCTTCTAAAAATCCAGCTGTAATTTCGCTCATACCTTCGGTCTTCCGAGAAAACTACGACAAATTGGAAAAATATCCGGCTCCAAAAAAGAATAAAGCTCCGGAAACAGAATATAAAAATATCCTGCCCGAATCAAATATACGAAATGAGAAATTGGTGATCCAAGCAAGCTTTGAAGATCGCCTTTCTTATTACAAGACACTGATCCGCGGATATTTTGCTTCCAAAAAATCGGTTTTTATGATATTGCCGACGGAATACGACATAAACATCTTCCTCTCCGCTCTTTCCAAGGGCATAGAGAATTTTACTTTCACTATGCATAGCAGGATGAAAACAAAAAAACTCTTGGAAAATTATGAAAAAATAATGGCTTTAGAGCACGGCGTACTGGTCTTTGGAACTCCTCAGTTTCTCTCCATACCAAGGACAGACTTCGGAGCCATAATAGTGGAACACGAAAACGCAAGCGCTTATAGAGGCATACCAAAACCGAACTACGATTTCAGGATCTTCACCGAAATTTTTGCCTCAAAAATCGGGGCCAAGTTTATCCTGGGCGATACGCTTCTCTCCTACGAAACCATAGAGAGAAAAGAAAAAAGAGAATTAGGAGAAATATATCCGATATCCTTCAGAATAAATACGGCTGGAATAAGGATAAGAATAGAAAACCCAAACCTAAAAAACAAAATCAAAAAAAATTTTCATATTTTCTCGGAAGAAACTTTGGAAGAAATCGAGGATAGCTTAAAGCACAAGAAAAACGTTTTCATATTTTCTTTGCGTAAAGGCCTCGCCACGGAAACCGTCTGCCGGGATTGCGGGGAAACCCTTTCTTGCGATAAATGTCTGGCGCCGGTAGTATTGTATTCATCTAAGAACGGCAAAAATAGGATGTTCGTCTGCAACAGATGCAATACCGAAAAAGACCCGGAAACAAAATGCAAAAATTGCGGCAGTTGGAATCTCATTTCTCTCGGCATCGGGACGGATACCGTCTTAGAAGAACTAAAAAGCAAATTCAAAAAATTAAAAATATACAAACTAGACAAGGAATCTGTCAAAAGCGCTAAAAAGGCCGAAAAAATAGTCGAGGATTTTGAAAAAAATGCAGGTTCAATACTAGTAGGCACGGAAATAGCTTTTTACTATTTGAAAGAAAAAACAGATTTATCTGTAATCGCTTCTTTTGATTCTCTCTGGAGCATACCAAATTATAAAATGGGAGAAAAAATTATCGGACTTTTACTTTCTATGCTCTCAAAAACCCTAAGAAAGATGATAATCCAAACCAAAAACGAAAAAGATCCGGCTTTACTTTCCATAGAGTCCGAAAACCTGCTTTCTTTCGTGCGAGGAGAATTGGAAGACAGAAAAGCTTTAAATTATCCGCCTTTCAAGCGTTTTATAAAAATCTCCTGCCAAGGCGATAAAGAAGAATCCGGAAAAACAAGAAAATATTTTGAAGAAATTTTTAAGGATTATCAGCCTGAAATTTTCAGCAGTTTTATCTCTAAAAACAAAAACGAGTATGCTACCAATGCGCTCCTTAAAGTAGATCCATATAAATGGTCCTTGCCCGAGATCCTGCCGGGCGGAGAAATAGACAAAAACCTAAAAGCTATTTTCTCCTCCCTTCCTTCCTCCTGCGATATCTCCATTGATCCCGAAGATTTGATGTAAAAACAAACGCCTCCTACGTCAAGGTTTA
>CAYQKC010000012.1:0-15391 GCA_964418145.1 uncultured Candidatus Saccharibacteria bacterium | reverse complement strand
CTTTCAAAAATTCTTGCCAGGAAATGAGCAAATTTTCTACGGATGTGATATTATCGTAGGTATGAAAAACCCGAGTTCTACTCTCTCTCTCTCTCTCTCGTAAATGCGAGTGTTATCCTCCGCACTAAGGAAGCTTTCAGTATTTGGTGCAGTAAGATCGTCCCTCATATGCAAAGAATTGCCCGATATACTACTGGCGCTAGAATTGAAAACCATTTTTTAGACTTGCTTGAACTCATTTATATAGCTTACTATTCTCCCTTGGAAAAGAAAAGCGAGAAAATCGTCCTATGCATCAGTAAAAACGATATTATTAAATATTTGCTTCAGGTTGCCTTCGAAAACAAGTTCGTGAAAGAGAAAGAATATTTGGAATTGTCGGAAAAATTACAGGAGGTGGGGAAAATCTTGGGCGGGTGGAAAAAGGGAGTAGAAACTAAACTAAAAACTCCCGCCAAATGACGGGAGAAAATATTTGTTTCGGAAGAAAGAACGATTACCCGCATTCCACCTGTTCGTGGGATTGAACTTGTTCACATTCACATTCCAGCCATCATCGTTCAGCCAGACATACAGCTCGCAAAGCCCGCCTCCTGTGACAAAACCATCAGTGACACCGGAGTTTAAATCATAAACTCCTGAATATTATTCGGGGCATAGAAGCCCGCTAATTTTATCACCAACAAATATTTTTATTTTAAAAAAATTAAGAAGACACTCTCCCGAAAGACATGTCCGCCGGAATTCTCGCCTTAATAATTTCAAAACAATGTACTTCAAGATTTCGCCGGAAGTTACCGCATTGTTTCAAATCCAGTATAGCCAATTTTTATAAATAAAAAAACCCTTAAAAACTCTAAGTTTCTAAGGGTCCAAATTTCAAAATTACAAAGGTACAAAAACTCAATTGTTGCGGAAGAAAGAACGAAAACCCGCAAGCCACCTGTACGTGGGACAGAACTTGTTCACATTCACACGCCAGCCAACATCGCGCAGCCAGACATCCAGCCCGCAAAGCCCGCCTTTCTTGTTTCTTACCCAAAAGATATTTGCCTTGCCTGTTTCATCCAGAAGTTTTTCGCCTTTTATGATGTGGCGTTCACAAACTTGTTTTACATGCGCCAAATCAGTTTCTTCATAAATCTGACCTGTCTTTGCATCACCAACAATATCTTCTTCTGTAATATCTTCGATGAATTCATAACTGGCCAATTCCTTGGCCGGAGAATTTTTTACTTCATCATTAAACCAACTGAAAATATCCTGATCAACATAAGCAAAAATTCCGCCTTGTTCCTTGGTTTTGAAAAATTCGCGAGTCTTGAATGACTCAGTAGCTTCTAAGGAAATATCTGAAACTACTTTTTTCAAACGGCCAAAGAATACCTGAACTTCGCCCAAAAATGTGGCGAGAGACTTTTTGTTCATGTTTGCAAGCTTTTTTAGGGCCTTGCGAAACATTTCATTTTTATCCGCCTTATGGCAGATATCAGACATCAATCCCCATCCGATTTCGGTTGGGACTTGTTCGGTGTTGTTTTTCATTTTGCACCATCCTATATTATTATTATTTTTTAAGAACATTCCTGTTTATATTAAAACAGGTACTGGACTATCCAGCTTTATAAGCATAGCATAATTTATATATAAAGTCAATAGTAAAAAGGCCTTTATTTTAAAGGCCTTTTTGTGTTATCCTCCTATTTTAGGAAAATTAGAAAGAAGTTGTCTTTTACTTCTTGAAAGGCACACCCAGGAGGTCAAAGAAGGCTTTGCCTTCTTCTTTTGTCTTGGCTGTTGAAACCAAAGTAATTGAAAGTCCAAAAATGTCTTTGATATCCTCGTCGGCAGTCTCCGGAAAGATAGTGTGCTCTTTGATGCCAATGGTAAGGTTGCCGATGTCATCCACCGCTTTTGCGGAAATTCCGCGGAAGTCTTTGGTGCGCGGGAGAGCTACGTTTATAAGTTTTTCAAGGAAAGCAAACATTCTCTTGCCTCGCAGTGTCACCATAATGCCGATCGGGTCGCCCTGGCGGATCTTGAAAGAAGCGACGGATTGCTTGGCGCCCCGCAAAGACGGCTTTTGCCCGGTAATCTTCGTCAGCCTGTCGGAAATAGTTTCATTTTTATTTCTATCTTTCTTTACGGCGGTTCCGGTGCCGGCATTCAAAACAACTTTCGCCATTTTCGGCGCAGCCATTTTGTTCTTATAATGGAAAAGGTCTCTCATTTTTTCAAAACTTTCCGCTTCTTTTTCTTTTACTGTTTTATGCTTGCTCATACATTTTTTTTAATCTATTTTTTTAACATTGGAAACATGGATCGGCATGGCTTTTGAGAGAGTGGTGCCTTTTTCATTGGTTTTTTTGGCGCGCTGGTGTTTTTTGTAAATATTTATCCCTTCCACTATTACCTTGTCGGAAGACCGCAAAACAGTGACAATTTTACCCTTCTTGCCCTTGTCTTTGCCTGTTAAAACTATTACGTTGTCTCCCTTTTTTATATTCATATTTAGATAACCTCTGGTGCCAGAGAAATTATTTTCTGATAACCCTTTTCTGCCAGCTCTCTCGGGATCGGACCGAAAACACGTCCGGCTTTCGGGTCAAGCTTGTCTTTTTCAAGGAGTACTACCGCGTTATCATCAAAGCGGATATAGGAACCGTCTTCCCTTCTGTAAGCATTTCTGGTGCGGACGACGACCGCCTGATGCACGTCTTTTTTCTTGATTGCTTTTCTGGGAGTGGCGACTTTCACTGAAATTATCACCTTCTCTCCAAGCGTAGCATAGCGTTTCTTGGCACTGCCTAAAATCTTGAACACCTTGCCCACTGTACCTCCGCCGTTGTCCGTTATTTTAACCAATGTTCCGTCTTGAATCATATTATTTTAAAATTACTTTAAATTTCTTGTCTTTAGAAATTGGCCTGGTTTCGGCAATTTCCACTTTGTCTCCGACCTTGCATTTATTCTCTTCGTCATGCGCTTTGTATTTCTTGTTTATCTTGTAGTATTTGCCGTATTTAGGGTGTTTAACGAAACGAGAAACGGAAACTACCACGGTTTTATTCATCTTATCTGAAACCACCACTCCGGAGAGAAGCACTTTTTTGTTTTTTGCTGTTGTTTCTTTGCTTTTTTTCATAAAAAATTATTATTCTCTTCCTATAACTTTGGTTTTAAGCGGAAGCTTGGTTCCGGCCTTGCGCAAAGCTTCCAGAGCTACGGCTTTTTCCGTTCCATCCACTTCAAAAATTATCCTGCCCGGCAAAACTTCAAAGCAATACCCCTGCGGGTCGCCTTTCCCTTTTCCCATGCCGACTTCGGCCGCTTTAGCGGTAAAAGGCCTGTCCGGAAAAATTCTAACCCAATACTTCCCGCTCTTGGTAAGCGTTCTTGAGATAACCTTTCTGGCTGATTCGATCTGATTTGATTTCACTCTGGCTCCTGTCATCGCTTTAAGCCCGTAGGCACCGAAGGAAAGCTTGATCCCACGGGTTTCCGGTGCAACCGCTTTCGGGTTGGTTCTATCGGTCTGCCATTTTCTAAATTTTACTTTCTTTGGTAAAAGCATAATAGTAATTCGCTAATTTTTAATCTCTTTTTTCTTGTCGTCAAAAATCTTTCCGCGATAAATCCAAACCTTGATGCCGATAGTTCCATAAGGGAGTGTTGCTCTTTCGCGTTTGAAATCAATATCCGCGCGGAGAGTTTGAAGCGGGATACTTCCTCTCTTCAACTCTTCCGTACGGGCAATTTCCGCCCCGCCCAAGCGTCCGGAAAGGATTACACGTACTCCTTCTACACCGTGAGACAGCATAACTTTGTCTACGGTTTGTTTGATAACTCTTCTGTAAGGCATTCTCTTCTCCAATCCTTCGGCGATCATATAAGCTACCACGGTGGCATCCGCCTCGGGATTGGCTACTTCTACAATTTCCAGTTTAAAATCTTCCGGCTTGGCAAGCTTGAGCTTGCTGATTTTTTTTAAAATGTCTTCTTTGAGCTTGGTTACTCCTTCCCCGTTTCTGCCGATAATGAGCCCCGGCCTTGAAGTCTTGATGATAAAGCGAGTGGTTTTTTGATTCCTTTCAATTTCAATCAAAGAAACATACATACTGCGCAATTTCTTTTGCAAATATTCTCTGATCAAAACGTCCCTTTTCAGGTAATCTTTGTATTTTTTAGGATCGGCGAACCAATGAGATTTCCAATCCCTTAGCATTACCAATCTATGCGCATATGGGTGAACTGTTTTTGACATAATTACTTCTTCTTTGTTTTGATTTTTTTAATGGATTTTTCTGCAAGCGCCAATAAGATATGGCTCGTGCGTTTGCTGACCCTATGGGCTGAACCCATGGCGGCCGGCATAATGCGCTTCATAACAATGCCCTTATCCACCCGCAGTTCTTTGACATACAAATTCTCTTTTAAAATGCCCATCTGGCTTGCATTAGACAAAGCGGAAAGCAAGAGTTTTTTCATCGGAGCACTGGTCCTTTTTACCAAATTACCCAAAACAGCCAAAGCTTCTTCGGCGCTCTTGCCTTTTACCAAATCCGCAACCAAGCGGACCTTTCTCGGCGATTGTCTATAATTTTTTAAAAATGCTCGCATTTTTTAAATTCGTAATTCGTAATTGATAATTCGTAATTGACTTTATTTCTTATTATTTGCATCGGCGGCTGCGGTAGTGGCAGCTTTGGCTTGCGCTATTTCCGCTTCTTTTTTCTTCTGCTCAAGTTCCTTCTGCATCTTGCCTCCATGCTTTACGAATTTCCTGGTAAGAGAGAATTCCCCGAGTCTGTGTCCGACCATGTCTTCGGTAACCAAAACCTCTATATGCGTCTTGCCATTATGCACGCCGAAAGTAAACCCCACCATTTCCGGAGCTATCTGCGAAGCCCTTTTCCAGGTCTTGATCATCGGGGTCTGGAGCGGATTTTTGCCTTCTATTTTTTTTAGAAGTTTTTCGTCCACATATAGGCCCTTTTTTATTGATCGTGTCATAACAAAAAGCTCCTACGAGCTTGGTCTCATAATAGCAAAATGAAAAATAAAGTCAAACTTTAAAACGGGCATTAATTTTATTAGCTCTTTTAAAATCTAGTTGCAGAATTTTAGATATATTATGTAATATCATCAGCTTTTAATGACGCCTGGTTTTATGTATAATATTGTATTGTATGGAAACGAGA
The DNA here is from genome assembly GCA_964418145.1 of uncultured Candidatus Saccharibacteria bacterium. Lineage (GTDB taxonomy): Bacteria > Patescibacteriota > Minisyncoccia > Phycocordibacterales > UBA9973 > UBA9973. The sequence continues at coordinate 10,190 of CAYQKC010000012.1, read as the reverse complement.
ATCGTAAAAAACAAAATAAATATAAAAGAGATAAAAGCCCTTGCCCATAAGCAATATCAAGACATAATCAAAGCAGTGGTTGATGTGAGACAAGAAATCATGGGAATCGGAGGAGAATTGCATATAGATATACAGTCTATTTTGGTTGAAAAGGAAAGCTCCCGCGGGAATGAAACTTGGGGCATAAACTTATATCTGGATAAAACAGGAGATGATTTTATTGAATTTGATTCCATGATTAACTTAAAACCCAACTTCGGGAACAGATCTCGGGATATCGAAAATGAAGAAGTGAAAGATAAAATAAGGGAAATTGTTAATAAGTTAATAGAGAATTAATTATGGCAAACATCAGAGAAGAAAGATGGCATAAGCTGTCACTCGCCGAACAACTCGGCAATATCGGAAGCGAGGTCGGCCGCGCCGCTAAATGGCAAATGAAAGATGACAATTCGTTTTGGAGCGCCGTTTCGCGCGCCATGGAACTTTTTGACCTTACCCAAAGAGACCTTCGCTGGAATTCCCGCCGGCAAGAACTTGACCGCGCGCGCGAGGTTTTCGCGGATGCGGTGCTTGGTGGCAAACTATATAAAGGCAATCTCAAAGAACTGGAAAAATATTTCCTGCCGTTTGCCCTAAGAGCCCAATCCGGACGATAAAATCAAAAAGGGAAACATATTGAAACGAAAAAAGCCCAGACAATCAATAAATTGGAAAATTGCTTGAAAAATAAGGTTATTTTAAAGAAAAACCCTTCCTTGATAAGGAAAGGGTTTGGGATGGGTTGTATTTTATTGCGCTTTTCTGGATTTGCCGGTCTTGCGACGAGAGACAATAAATATATTGGAATACTTTTTTGGAGTGCGGGTCTTGCGTCCGCCGGTCACTTTGCCCCAGAGGGTTTTTGGGCGCTTGGTTCCCCTGCCTTGCCTGCCTTCACCTCCACCGTATGGGTGATCAACAGGGTTCATGGCAGTTCCACGAACAGTAGGCCTAATCCCCTTCCATCGGCTGCGTCCGGCTTTGCCAAAATTCTCCAAATGATGCTCCTCGTTTGAAACGGTACCGATTGAAGCCCAGCAATTCTCGCTCACTTTTCTCACTTCCGTGGAAGGCATTTTGATATTGGTATAACCATCGGCATTAGCAACAACTTGGGCAAAAATTCCAGCTGAGCGAGCAATTTTAGCCCCGCCTCTCGGTTTTAATTCAATATTATAAACAAAAGTTCCGACCGGAATATTTTTTAGAGGAAGCCTATTACCAGAAGTCAATTCCGCTTTTTCAGAAACGATAAAACTTGATCCGGGCTTGACCGACTTTGGGATAATTATATATTTTTTTTCGCCATCATTGTAAACTGCAAGACCGATAAGGGCGCTTCTATTCGGATCGTATTCAACTGATTTTATCTTGGCTCTAATGTTTTTTTTCTCATACAAAAAATCTATCTCTCGATAAAGTCTCTTGTGCCCGCCTCCTTTATGGCGAACGGTAATACGCCCGGCATTGTTTCGGCCAACGGATCTCTTAAACCCGGAAGTCAATCCTTTTTCCGGTTTTCCTTTGGTCAAGAATTCCCTGTAGTCCACATTGGACATTTGCCTTCTTGATTTGGTTGTTGGTTTGTAGGTCTTCATTTTACTTCATGAACTTTATACTTTTAACTAAGCTATCTCTATCTTATCTCCCTTTCTCAAATAAACGACTGCTTTCTTGCCACCACCTTTCAATTCTTTCTTACCCTTCAAGACTACGCTTTTATACGGCACTTTTAAAATATTTACTTTCAAAGGCTTTACTTTATAAGCGGAAAAAATAGCCTTGGCCACTTCTTGCTTGTTGGCAGACATATCTACATCAAAAATGTAAATATTTTTCTCGACAAGAACGCTTCCTTTTTCTGTGATTCTAGGCTTTTTAATCGGACTTTTTTGGGGTTTTTTTGTCTTCATATTTTTTAATTTCTTGATTCTAAAAACTTAACACTTTCTTTGGGGTTTTCTATCAAAAGGTATTTATATCCAAGTACGTCAAGTGGATTCAAATTTTTCAAGAAAGCCACTTCTATTTGGGGCAAATTTCTGAAACTCTTTTCCGCTTTTTCGTTTTTGTCTGAAAAAGCGACCAGAGTTTTTCGGGTTTTTGCTCCGAGCGGTTTGTAGCCTTTAATAGACGAAAGGTTCTGCATTACTTCGGAAGCTTTTTTTGTTTTTATCTCTACCGTAGAAAAAGTATCCACAAAAAGAATCTCTCCGTCTTTCAATTTTTTGGAAAGGACGGAGAAAAGGGCTTCTGCTCGCATCTTCTTGGAAATTTTCCTCTTATAGTTTTTCTCCTTGATAGGACCGTGCGTCACTCCTCCACCTACCCAAATCGGGCTTCTGATAGAGCCGTGCCTTGCTCGGCCGGTGCCTTTTTGTTTCCAAGGTTTTTTGCCGCCTCCGCTTACTTCTCCACGATCTTTGGTATCGGCGGTTCCGGCACGTTTGTTTGAACGCATGCCTTCTACTACTTGGTGTACCAAATCAGCGCGCCATTTAGCGGAAAAAACTTTTTCCGGCAATTTTATCGTTCCAGCTTCTTTTCCCTTTTGATTGTATATTTTTGCTTCCATCCCGTACGAAATTTTTTAATTTATAATTTTTAATTTCCTTTCCCATACGTCTTTGAATTTCGTACGGGGTCCATATTATCTATTTATTATTTCAACTAAGCTCCCGCGCTTTCCGGCAATAGCTCCGCCGATCAACATAATATTACTTTCTTTGTCGACAAAAACAACTTTCAAATTCTTTTGGGTAATTTTGTCCCCGCCCATTCGGCCGGCCATCCGCATGCCTTTCGGAACGCGGGTGCGCAATCCTCCGCCGATTGATCCGGGTTCCCTTTCGGAGTGTTTTTGCCCATGGGAACGCGGACCGCCGTGGAATCCATGCCTTTTAACCACTCCCTGAAAGCCCTTTCCTTTAGAAACACTGGTGACTTGAAGTTTGTCTCCCAGAGAGAAGATTGAAACATTAATCTCGTCATCTTTCTTCAGTTCATTTTTATCTGTTGGTTTTAATCTGAATTCTTTCAAAATCTTTTTTTCTCCTTTTGTTTTTAGGGCGATCTGAACCGCGTCATATCCGTCTTTCGATTTCTCGAAAACCCTCATTACCGTGACAGGACCGGCAGAAACAACAGTCACTGGAAAAACTTTCCCTTCAGGAGAAAAATACTCGGTCATATTTTCTTTTTTTCCAAGAATGAATTTCATATTTAAAGCATTTTTACGTCAATATCGACTCCAGAGGGTAAAGATAAGTTTGTAAGAGCCTCCACCGTTTTCGTATTCGGATTGATAATATCTATTAGCCTTTTGTGCACCCTTATCTCAAATTGTTCTCGTGTATTTTTGTAGATGAAAGATGCCCGGTTGACAGTGTATTTTTTAATTTCCGTCGGGAGCGGAATAGGTCCTATTATCTCTGCGTCATAACGCATAGCGGTATCTATAATCTGCTTTACTGAGGTATCAAGTATTTTGCTCTCATAAGCTCGTATTCTGATACGTAAGATTATGCTCTCTTCTTCTTTTTTTACAGGAGCTTTTTTAACCGTTCTTTTTTTAGCCGGCACTTTTACTTCCGCGTTTTTTTCCTTATGGGAAACACGCGCTATTTTTTTAGTTTTTGGTTCTGATGTTGTCATAACAACAGTCTGTAAGATTTTTACTACCTTTTTCTATCCAAGTATTTTTGTAACCACGCCCGCACCGACAGTCTTGCCACCTTCGCGAATAGCAAACCTCTGTTGTTCTTCGAGGGCAACCGGTGTTACCAATTTGACGGTCATATTCACCGTATCCCCCGGCATGACCATTTCCACTCCTTCCGCCAATTTCACATCTCCGGTCACGTCCGTAGTTCGGATGTAAAATTGAGGCTTGTAACCATTAAAGAACGGGGTGTGCCGTCCGCCTTCCTCTTTCTTCAAGACATAGACTTCGCAAGTGAAATTATCATGCGGAGTAACTGTACCCGGCTTAGCAATAACCTGTCCGCGGGTAACGTCTTCTTTCTTCAAACCACGCAGAAGCACGCCAGCATTGTCTCCGGCCATACCTTCTTGTAAGTTCTTGTTGAACATTTCAATACCGGTAACTGTTGTTTTTTGAGTAGGCTTGACACCGACTACCTCGACTTCTTCGCCGACTTTGACAACTCCTCTTTCAATCTTGCCCGTTACCACTGTGCCTCGGCCTTCGATAGAGAATATGTCTTCTATAGGCATAAGGAATGGCTTGGAAGTGTCTCTCTCCGGAACAGGGATATATGTATCGAGAGCGTCGGTAAGCTCCAAAATTTTCTTTGCCCATTCATCATTTAGATCTTTGGACTCAAGGGCCTTCAAAGCAGAGCCTCGGATAACCGGAGCGCCTGCGCCGTCAAATCCTTGTTTGGTCAAAAGTTCGCGGATTTCCTCTTCTACCAGGTCAATCATGTCTTTGTCGTCAACCATGTCGCATTTGTTCAAAAATACGATTATCTTCGGCACGCCCACTTGTTTTGCGAGGAGAACGTGTTCGCGAGTCTGCGGCATTGCTCCGTCGGTTGCTGCCACCACCAAGATAGCGCCATCCATCTGGGCTGCGCCGGTAATCATGTTTTTGATGTAGTCAGCGTGGCCGGGAGCATCAATATGTGCATAGTGGCGAGTATCGGTAGAATACTCGTTATGCGAAATATTAATGGTAATTCCGCGAGCTTTTTCCTCAGGAGCATTGTCAATTTGGTCAACTCCTTTCAACCTCACTTGTTTTCCTGCCATATCAAGGACATGGAGGATAGCCGCCGTCAAAGTAGTCTTGCCATGGTCCACGTGGCCGATAGTACCTACGTTTACGTGCGGTTTGTCTCTTTTAAATTCTTCTGCCATAAAATTTTTGCTAATAATTAAGACTTAACATACGAGAACTTTTATCCGTCTCTGACGGATGTTGCTAAGGCCTATTTACTAACTTTTTCCCTTTTGGGGAATTAAATGATTAATAAATGCCTTTTCGGCAATATAAAAAACCCGAAAGGGCTTTTTCATATACTAGCAAACTAAGTAAAAAAGTCAAATCCCCAGCTAGATTTCTTCAACAGAAATTGAAATCGTAAAAGGGTGTTTCCCGGAAAAATTAGTCGGACAAACAGTTAATATTTCTTTACCCTTTAAAAGAAGAAATCCTGCTTTATTTTTTCTAACAGAAAAACCCTTTTCCTCAAAAAAGTTCTCCAAAAAATTATCAATGTCTTCCGAAGTAATTTTTTCTTTTGCTTCAAAAATATTTAAATTTGGATTTCCTTTATTGATTTCTGGTAAGACTAATCTAAATTTTTTGGAAAAACTTTGGAAAAGTCCTCGTTTTATTTCTTCCATATTTAATTCCGTTTTTTTAATCCCTTCATTCATAGAATAATTCTATCAAAAATTTTACTTTCTGGCTACAATGATAGTATCTGCCACGTTTTGAGGCACAATGTCATAGCGTAGAAATTCCATGGTGAAAGAAGCCCTGCCTTCGGTCATAGAGCGGAGTCCGGTCATGTAGCCGAATATCATCAGCTTTTAATGACGCCTGGTTTTATGTATAATAGTATTGTATGGAAACGAGAATCGTAAAAAACAAAATAAATATAAAAGAGATAAAAGCCCTTGCCCATAAGCAATATCAAGACATAATCAAAGCAGTGGTTGATGTGAGACAAGAAATCATGGGAATCGGAGGAGAATTGCATATAGATATACAGTCTATTTTGGTTGAAAAGGAAAGCTCCCGCGGGAATGAAACTTGGGGCATAAACTTATATCTGGATAAAACAGGAGATGATTTTATTGAATTTGATTCCATGATTAACTTAAAACCCAACTTCGGGAACAGATCTCGGGATATCGAAAATGAAGAAGTGAAAGATAAAATAAGGGAAATTGTTAATAAGTTAATAGAGAATTAATTATGGCAAACATCAGAGAAGAAAGATGGCATAAGCTGTCACTCGCCGAACAACTCGGCAATATCGGAAGCGAGGTCGGCCGCGCCGCTAAATGGCAAATGAAAGATGACAATTCGTTTTGGAGCGCCGTTTCGCGCGCCATGGAACTTTTTGACCTTACCCAAAGAGACCTTCGCTGGAATTCCCGCCGGCAAGAACTTGACCGCGCGCGCGAGGTTTTCGCGGATGCGGTGCTTGGTGGCAAACTATATAAAGGCAATCTCAAAGAACTGGAAAAATATTTCCTGCCGTTTGCCCTAAGAGCCCAATCCGGGCGATAAAATCAAAAAGGGAAACATATTGAAACGAAAAAAGCCCAGACAATTTGATTTGCCTGGGCTTATTTTAAAATTATTCCTCTTCCTCCTCATTTTTAAAATTCGTTATTTCATTTAGAAGTTCATCTGGGATTTTAAAACTATCCAAATGTTCTCCTATTTTCAAACAAACATAAACACCGCCACTATCTGACTCTTCGCCAGGTAGTGTATTTTTTACAGACAAACAATGATATCGTATCAAGTCTTGAAAATATCCTCGCGGATCTTCCCATACTTGATCTAGGGCGACGTAAATGCCCTTTGCTTCCGTGGGATAAAACATTTTGTCGAAAGATTTGACATAAATGTAATTATCGTCGCTGTCGGAATCAATATTATCTTCTGGAAATTCCTTTCTGGTATCATAGAAAGAAATTTGTATTTCGTATGGTTCGGACAACAAATTTTCTTTGTTTCCTTCCAATACGAAAGTAAAATCTACATGCGGAAGGAGATGAAGTTTTTTGTTTAACTTCTCATCATCATCTTCTTCTAAGATGTGGATAAACTTCCCCCCTCTTTTTAACAAAGCTATAACGTTATTCATTTTTTCCTCAATTTGTTTGTTTTTTAATTTAGTTAGTTCCCCAAAAACACTTCATTAAAAAAATGTCCTTAGAGAACTAACTAATTTAGGAGGAAATATTATTTTGTAAAAGAACTTTTCCAGACTTAAGGGAACGAAATTTCTCTCCTTCCCTTAAGAAGGGAGGTGATGTAATGATACATCACCCATAAATATTAGATAAGCCGAGAGAGTTGGCGAGATCGCTTTTTTGACTGTTTAGGAGGAACCAGATTTTTCTTGCCTTCTTCGGGAATTAACGGCCAGCATATTGCGTAAACATGTTTTTCATGTAGCGTCATAAACTTTTCTCCATCCAGGGTGAGTTGGTGTATATGATCACCGTCTGCGTTATGTTCAAATAACGCGATAACCCCATCAATAAGAATCACGCCTACCTTGACAGCTTCGGCTTCTTCCTCTGAAGGTAATATTCCAGCAAAACAGAGATTGGAATCTTGTTTCAGAGAAATAAGTTCTCCGTGGAAGGAATCTTTTTTGTCTACTGAGAAAAAGATTCCGGGAACTTGAGCTTTCTTCCACTCATTTACTAGTTCCTCTTTATTCCCAGGGAATAACCATAAAGCCTGATGATCAAACAAACCCCCACAACAAAAAGCCACTTGTATCTTTAACATTTTCAACTCCTTTTAAATGAACGGTTAACTTCAACTAATATAGCATATCCCAATACAAATGTCAAGCAAAATTAGGAAATTGCTTGAAAAATAAGGCTATTATATAGAAAACCTCTATCCTTGTAAGGGGGTTAGGGGGCGGATTGTTTACAGTAATTTATTTGCGAGAAGCGATAATCGTATCCGCTACGTTCTGTGGGACAACATCATAGCGCAAGAATTCCATGGTGAAAGATGCCCTGCCTTCGGTCATAGAGCGGAGCCCGGTCATGTAGCCGAACATTTCGGAAAGCGGAACGACGGCGCGGAGAACTTTATTCATCCCCCGATCTTCCATTCCTTCTATGAGCCCGCGCTTTGAAGACAAGTTGCCGGTGACATCGCCCATAAATTTTTCTGGAGTAACGACTTCTACTTTCATCATTGGTTCCAATATGACTGGCCTAGCCGATTTACAAGCATCCTGCACAGCCATCGAAGCGGCTATTTTGAAAGCCATTTCATTTGAGTCCACTTCATGGTACGAACCATCCCAGAGATCTACCGAAACATTTACCAATTTAAATCCAGCCAAAACTCCGCGGTCCAATCCTTCCCTAAATCCTTTCTCACACGCTGGAATATATTCTTGCGGGATTACGCCTCCTTTGATGGAGTTTATAAATTCAAATCCATTTGCTCTCTTTGTATTTTTCGGCAAATCTCGCTCTTCTTCCTTGGCCATCGCTTTCATCGGTTTCACTTTGATTTTTACATGGCCATAGTTTCCGCGTCCGCCAGACTGCTTGATATATTTTCCTTCGGCTTCGGCGTTGCCGGTAATGGTTTCTCTATATGCCACTTGCGGTTTACCCACATTTGCTTCAACGGAAAACTCTCTCTTCATGCGGTCAACGATTATTTCCAAATGAAGTTCCCCCATTCCTGAAATGATGGTCTCGCCGGTTTCCTGATCGGTAGAAACTTTAAAAGTCGGGTCTTCCTGCGCCAGACGATTGAGTGCCATACCCATTTTTTCCTGGTCCGCTTTGGTTTTTGGCTCTATGCGGAGCGATATAACCGGCTCCGGGAAGATGATCCTGTCGAGTTCAATTGGATTATCTTCGTCACAAAGAGTATCTGAAGTAATAGTGTCTTTGAGCCCCACAGCGGCGGCAATTTCCCCGGCAAAAACTTTTTTCATCTCTTCTCTGTCATTGGCATGCATCCGCAGTATGCGCCCAATACGTTCTTTGTCCCTGGTGCGAGGGTTGTAGACATATGAACCGGCAGCAAGCGTTCCAGAGTAAACTCGGAAGAAGATAAGCTGGCCAACAAAAGGGTCTGCAGCTACTTTGAAGGCAAGCGCAGAAAAAGGCTCCGTGTCGGAAGCATGTCTTACGATATGCTCTTCGGTATCCGGGTTTATTCCTTCTACAGGAGGAATATCGAGAGGCGAAGGAAGATAATCCACCACACCATCGAGCACCAATTGTACCCCTTTGTTTTTTAGGGCAGAACCGGCATAGACAGGAAAAATTTCATTGGCAATAACACCTTTTCTTAAGAGCTTTTTCAAAGTATCCATGTCCGGAGTTTTTCCTTCTAGGTAATTATTCATTGCAGAATCATCTTGCTCGACGATTTTTTCTATAAGCTCATGGTGGTATTTTTCAGCATCTGCTTTGAGATCTTCTGGAATTCCCGTCTCGGCGGATAAGTTTTTTTCCACTAATTTGTTGCCCATCTCACCTTCAAAGTAATAAGCTTTCATTTTAAGCAAATCTATGATGCCTTCATGTTTTTCCTCAAGGCCGATGGGAATTTGCATTCTGACTGCTTTCCTGGTCAAGCGATCCAAAATCGTTTTATAAGAATGTTCAAAAGAAGCACCAATTCTGTCCAATTTATTTATAAAACAAATTCTCGGAACTTTGGCTTCGTCCGCGTAGCGCCAATTTGTCTCTGATTGAGGTTCTACTCCAGCTACGCCGTCAAAAACAACCACTGCGCCGTCAAGTACGCGAAGCGACCTTTTTACCTCTGCGGTAAAATCAATGTGTCCTGGAGTATCAATAATGTTAAAACGGTGTTTTTTGGTCTTATCTTTCGAATCAGCATAAGTCGGCGTCCAAAAACAAGTAACAGCCGCCGAAGTAATAGTAATTCCTCTTTCGCGTTCTTGTTCCATCCAGTCTGTGACAGTCTCTCCGTCGTGCACTTCGCCTATTTTATGCGAAACGCCGGTATAAAAAAGCACGCGCTCCGTTGTGGTCGTTTTTCCTGCATCTATATGCGCGATAATTCCAATATTCCTAACTTTTTCGAGTGGATAATCTCTGTCCATAAATGATTAGTTTTTAGTTGCTAGTTTCTAGTGACTAGATTTAATAATAAAAAGCGCCTAATGCGCTGGGGACACTATATAACATACGAATATTTTTTGCAAACTAAACGATTAAAAAAGTTTTATATCTTTGATTCTAATCTTTGAACTCTTCTGACTAAAGCCAAGAAATCGTCATAATCAACTTTTTTCTTGAGACCGCCTTTGATTACGGAAATATCCTCTTTAATTATTGTCATATCTTTCATTAGGACCCCTATCATTTCCGTATGCGATTCTAGAATCTTTGAGTGCAATTCTAAAGTCTTTGAATGT
>CAYQKC010000011.1:0-15609 GCA_964418145.1 uncultured Candidatus Saccharibacteria bacterium | reverse complement strand
GCTGTAGCTTACGAGCGGTTTATGCTAACAAGGGTGGATTTTGGCGCATATTTGATTTATGGATGGGGAGCGCAATTTGCTTGGGCTTTAGCTTTGACAGGTAAGGAGTTGAGGTTGATACCAAAGCTCATAGGTAAAAATTCCGAGATAAAGGACGTGATTCTTATTTGGGGATTAACGAGCGTTTTAAAGTCAATTTCTTTTATAACTGCTTTAAAAATAAGTACCGCTTCAATTATAAGCTCAGCTTCCGACTTTTTATCGGTAACCGTGGTTGTCGCAGCCTATTTTTATTTAAAAGAAAAAGAGAATATTTTTTATAAAATTTTTGCAGTTGTAATAGGTGTAATCGGGCTTTTGTTTATTGCAAAATAGCGATCATCTAGGCCTTGCCTAGCTGAAACATATTTAGTATCATATATATGATATGTCTATACGAAAAGTACAATTTGTAATTGGTGAATATTATCATATTTATAATCGTGGAAATAGTAAGCAGAAAATTTTTATTGATAGGCAAGACTATTTGCATTTTTTAGGTCTTTTATATGCTTGTAATCAAATTGGTAATTTAAAAGTTGGTAATTTAAACAAAGATCAAACTTTGTATGATATCGAACGCAAAGATGTATTGGTTGATATAGGAACGTATTGTTTAATGCCAAATCATTTTCATATTTTGATTACGCAATTGAAAGATAATGGCGTAAGTAATTTTATGCAGAAGTTGAGCACCTCTTACTCAATGTATTTTAATAAAAAATATAAAAGAACAGGTTCTTTATTTGAAGGGAAGTTCAAATCTCAATATATAGACAAAGATACTTATTTAAAGTACCTATTTTCTTATATTCACCTGAATCCAGTAAAACTTATTCAAAAAGATTGGAAAGAAAAGGGAATAAGAGACAAAAAAACAACAATAGATTATTTGAGTAAATATACATATTCAAGCTGTGTAGATTTTTTGGGAGAAAAGCGAGTTCAAAACAAAATTCTTAACACAAAATCATTTCCTAAATATTTTTTAAATAAAAAATCGTTTGTAAACGAAATTTTTGAATGGCTTGATTATAAGAATAATTTTAGCTAGGCAATTTTAGCTAGGCAAGGCCTAGCTAAGCGGTAATTTACTATAAAGTTCATCCATTATAAACAAATTTCCGGCGATCTGCTTTTTGTTTTTGAGATAATATTTTTTACTAAACCATTTGCCATATTGTCCCTCAGATTTTATTATAATTTTCTTTTCAAAATTTTCATCTACTAACAGAGTAAAAAGGTAAAGTTTGGCGGAAGAAAAATGTGTTGTTGCTGGAAGATCATATTTTTTAAACAAATAAAAATTTTGGGGAATAAAATCTAATTCCTCTTTTATCTCTCTTTTTAGTGCTTTTCTAGGAGTTTCATAATTTTTAATACCGCCACCAAAAAGCCAAACATATTTCCACCATAAATTTTATTTTTTGCACGCTTTTGCATAAATAAAAAACAGAATTGTTTTTGATCTTATATGGCACTAAAACCGAAACATTTCTTTTCTTTTCCATATTTTATTTATTATATCAGAATTTGTTTGAGTTTTTAAATAACTGTGCAAAACTGTGGAAGGAAAGCCCTTCCACAGTTTTGCACAGAAAAGCATTGACAGAAATAGCAAAATATTTATACTTATCCACACGAGATCGATTGAGTTTCGGATGCATCTCCGTCTATTAATAGGCTTTATTTATAAGCGTTTTGTTAATAAATATCCGAAACAAATAACAACGAAGGCAAAAAGAAGCGTTTTTTAGGATTCCAGCTCTTCTTTTTGTTTTTGGTTCTCTATTTTCTTTCGGTAAAATAAAATTATGCACACAACAACCAAAAGGCCGAAGAAATATTTTTCTAGGTATAAAGATCCTCTGATTGAATTTCCAAATTTGATCGAGGCGCAAACCAAGTCATACAAACGGCTGATCGAAGACGGCATCAAAGAAGTTTTTAAGGAATTCTCTCCGATCATAGACTACTCCGGCAAGAAATTTGAACTTGAACTCAACTCTTTTTCGCTGTCCGAGCCTAATTGTTCCGAAAACGAAGCGAAAATAAACAAGCTTTCCTATCAAGGTCTCTTGAAAGCCAGAGTCAAATTGAAAAACAAGATTCTGGGCACTATCAAAGAGCAGGAAATCTTTATGTCAGAAATCCCGCTTATGACTCCGCATGGGACTTTCATAATAAACGGAGTGGAAAGGGTTGTCGTTCCGCAACTTGCCAGAAGCTTCGGAGTCTTCTTTACGGAAGCCGAGAATAAAGGCAAAAAATGTTTTGGGGCTAAAATCATACCGGCCAGGGGGGTTTGGATCGAGGTTGAATCCGAAGCAGACGGCTCGATCTATGTGAGGATAGACAAGAAGAGAAAATTCTCCGCCACTTCGCTTTTGCGCGTCTTAGGATATGGGACCGATGAAGAGATATCAAAGGCTTTTGAAAAAAATCCTGCTTGCAAAGAAAGTATCCAAGTGTGTTTGACTAAAGATACAACCAAAACCCCAGATGAAGCTTATGTAGAAATATACAAGCGTCTGAGAGACGGCGATATGGCTACGGCGGAAAATGCCAAAGAATTTATTGATTCATTGTTTACCCAGGAACGATATGATCTTTCACCGGTTGGACGCTACCGATTCAATAAGCGCTTTGACAAATCCATGGATGAAAAAGATCTGGAGAGAAGGACTATATCCAAGGAGGATTTTGCTTTAGTGATAGAAAATATAATTGTCCTTAATAATACTCCGCAGTCAAAATCAGACGATATAGACCATTTAGGTCAGAGACGAGTGCGCTTTGTCGGCGAGATGCTTCAACAGAAAATCCGTACCGGCATGATGCAAATTAAAAGAAATATCCAAGACAGAATGTCTATTATTGATACGAATACCGCGTTGCCTATACACATCATCAATCAGAGACCGCTTCAGGCCAGGATTAAGGAATTTTTTACTACCAACCAGCTCTCGCAATTTATGAGTCAGGAAAACGTGCTTGCAGAAGTAGAACATATCCGCTTGCTCTCAGCATTGGGTCCGGGAGGGCTTACTCGCGAGAGGGCGGGACTTGAAGTCCGCGATGTGCATCCTTCGCACTATGGCCGGGTCTGTCCTATTCACACTCCGGAAGGGCCAAACATCGGACTTATTTTGCACCTTTCCACCTATGCCAGAATAAATGATTTTGGCATTATTGAAACTCCGTACATAAAAGTAAAAAATGGAAAAATAACCGGCGAGGTTCAATACCTGAATGCTCTAGAAGAAGAAAAATACAATATCGCGCATGCAGGCATACCCTACGACGAAGACGGAAAAATAACCGAAGAAAAAGTGGCGGCCAGGATTAAGACTCAAGCCGGTATGATTGAGAAGGAAAAAATTGATTTTATTGATGTGGCGGCAAATCAGGCTTTTTCAATCGCAACTTCCATGATTCCCTTCTTGGACCACGACGACGCAAACCGTGCGCTTATGGGAAGCAATATGCAGAAGCAGGCCGTACCCTGCGTACTGCCCGAAGCTCCTCTTGTCTCTACTGGAGTCGAAGCCTTAGCTTCTCATAATTCAGGCAGAGTAATTTTAGCCGAAGAAGAGGGTATAGTAACTTATTTAGATGCCAAAAAAGTCGTCGTAAAAGGTAAGGGAGACAAGGAAAAAACATATGAATTGGTAAACTATTTGAGGAACAATAATTTCTCCGCTTTTCATCAGAGACCTATAGTTTCAGTCGAACAGAAGGTTAAAAAAGGCGATGTCCTGGCGGATACCACCAGTACGGTGGACGGTCAGATTTCCTTGGGGCAGAATGCTTTCATAGCTTTTCTTTCCTGGTTTGGATCAAACTATGAGGATGCCATCATAATTTCCGAAAGGCTAGTCAAGAACAGCAAATTCACATCTATTTATGTGGAAGAGTTCACCTGTATCGTCCGCGATACCAAGCTGGGACCTGAGATAACCACCAGAGACATACCGAATGTCGGCGAGTTAAAGCTAAAAGACTTGGATGAAGACGGCATCGTTCGCATTGGAGCGGAAGTCAGAGAAAATGACATATTGGTAGGTAAGATTACACCGAAAGGAGAGACCGAACTTACTCCGGAAGAGAGATTGCTCCGCTCTATTTTTGCCGAAAAGGCCAGAGACGTAAAAGACACTTCGCTTCGCGTAGAACACGGCAAGCGCGGCCGAATCATCAGCGTGAAAATATTTTCCAGAGATTTGGGGTATACTCTGGAAGCCGGCATCATCAAAAAGGTAGTTATTGAAGTTGCCCAGATCAGGAATATTTCCGTGGGAGACAAGCTTTCCGGCAGACACGGGAACAAAGGAGTTATCTCAAAGATTCTTCCAGAAGAAGATATGCCTTATATGAAAAATGGAACCCCGGTAGACATCATTCTTTCTCCGCTCGGAGTGCCTTCCCGTATGAACTTAGGGCAGATTTTGGAGATGCATCTAGGCATGGCCGCCAATACCCTAAATTATCAGGCGGTAGTTCCGCCATTCTTGGGCGCTACCCATGAAGAAATAAAAGAAGAACTGGTCAAAGCCGGTTTGCCGGAAAATGGCAAGGTAAAACTCTTTGACGGCAGAAACGGAGAACCTTTTGAACAAGACGTGGCTGTCGGCTATATGTATATGCTAAAGCTCCACCATATGGTAGAAGACAAGATACATATGCGATCGATCGGACCTTATTCTTTGATTACCCAGCAGCCTTTAGGTGGCAAGGCCCAAGGCGGCGGACAAAGGTTCGGAGAAATGGAAGTCTGGGCGCTTGAAGGCTATGGCGCCGCTTATACGCTTCGCGAAATGATCACTATCAAGTCGGACGACATTATGGGCCGATCGGCCACTTTTGATTCGATTATCAAAAACGAGAGTATCAGGCCGCCGAATTCGCCGGCTTCGTTCAACGTGCTCCTCAATTACTTGCGCGGACTTGCTCTCGATGTAAGCCTGAAAAAATATGACGAAGACAAAAATTAAAAAATAATTCTTGCCGAAGGTTTAATCCAAAAGCTTATAAAAACTATGAAAACTTTGAATAAGACAGATTTTGATTACATAATGTTAAAACTCGCTTCACCGGATCAGATCAGGGAATGGTCTTATGGAGAAGTAACCAAGCCGGAAACTATCAATTACCGCACTGGCCGATCGGAACGCGGAGGTCTTTTTGATGAAAAGATTTTTGGTCCGGAAAAAGATTACGAATGCTATTGCGGAAAATACCGCCGAATTCGCTACAAGGATATCATCTGCGAAAAATGCGGAGTGGAAGTTACCCGTTCAATTGTAAGGCGCGAGAGGATGGGCCATATTGAACTTGAAACTCCGGTGGCGCATATCTGGTTCTTGCGCGGAGTGCCTTCCAGGATGAGCACCCTTCTTAATATTTCTGTCACGGACTTGGAAAAAGTCATTTATTTCGCCGGATATATTATTACCAAAGTGCATGAAGACGAGAAGGAGAATATTCTCCAAGGCCTTGAGAAAGAATATAAGGCAAAATTGAAGAATGCCGTCGATGAAGACACCAGGGAAAAATTGAAAAATCTCTTTGCCGAAACCAAGAAAGAGATAATGGAAATATACGAGGGTAAAGTATTGAACGAAATCTCTTATCACCATTATTCATTGCGTTATGGAACTTGTTTTGAAGCCAATATAGGGGCAGAAGCTATCTATTCAATCTTCAAGAATTTGGATTTGAATAAGCTCAAAAACGTGACCGAAAGGATGCTTGAAAAAGCAAGCGTTGTCGATAAAGAGAAATTACAAAAGAGATTGTCTTTGATCAGGGCAATGCTCTATGCAAATATTCGCCCAGAATGGATGTTTCTCACCGTTATCCCCGTGATTCCCCCAGTACTCCGTCCTATGGTAGCGCTCGACGGCGGACGCCATGCGACTTCGGACCTGAACGATTTGTATCGCCGAGTTATCAACAGAAACAATCGCTTGAAGAAATTAAGAGAGATCAACGCTCCGGATGTTATCTTGAGAAATGAAAAAAGGATCATCCAAGAGGCGGTAGATGCTCTTATAGATAACTCCATCGCCAAGCAAAATGAGAGTGCCGCCATGAGCCAATCCCAGAAGAGGCCGCTCAAATCTCTCTCCGACAATCTGAAATCCAAACAAGGATTGTTCCGACAAAATCTGCTTGGTAAACGTGTGGATTATTCGGGCCGTTCGGTTATTGTCGTCGGACCGGAACTTAACCTAAATCAATGCGGTTTACCGAAACACATGGCGCTCGAACTTTTCAGGCCGTTTGTCATTTCAAAGATCTTGCAAGCAGAGCTCGCTTTTAATATACGCGGAGCAAACAAATTGATTGAAGAGCGCACGCCGGAAGTTTGGGCTATACTTGAAGAGGTGATAGAAGGAAAATACGTGCTTTTGAACCGCGCGCCGACTTTGCACCGGCTTGGCATCCAAGCTTTCAATCCAATTCTTATAGAAGGCAATGCCATTGAAGTGCATCCGCTCGTTTGCGCCGCTTTCAATGCGGACTTCGACGGAGACCAGATGGCGGTTTATTTGCCTCTTCTTGAAGAAGCTCAAGGAGAAGCGAGAGAACTTATGGCGGCAAACAAGAACTTGCTCAAACCACAGAACGGTGATCCTATCGTGCACCCGAGCCGAGACATAGTCCTGGGGGCCTATTGGATGACCAAATCGGTAGACGGCGAAAAAGGAGAAGGAAAACATTTTTCAAGTCCGAATACCGCTATCACTACGTATGAATACGGGATAGTTTCCTTGCGCGCCAAGATAAAAGTAATGGCGACAGATACCCCGAAATATAGAAAGTTTGACGGCGGATTCTTTGACACCACCGTTGGGAAATTGCTTTTCAATAGTATTTTGCCTAACGATTTTTCCTATGTGAATGACGAGATGAGCGTAAAAAGGCTTTCTAATCTGGTGGATGAACTCATCCTCCACTACGGGGTGGATAAAACTCCGGCAATTCTGGACAAGATAAAAAACTTCGGCTTCCACTACTCCACTATCTCCGGGACGACTTGGGGGCTTGATAACATCAAAATTCCGGTTGAAAAAGCGCAAATAGTGGCTGACGGTAAAAAAGCCGAAGAACAAATAGTTTCAGAATGGAAAGACGGTTTACTCTCTGAAGAAGAAAAATACCAAAAAATAATTGAAATTTGGACTCAGGCCAAGAAAGAGCTTGAAAAGGTTTTGCCTCAAACGCTTGATAAAAACGGTTCCGCTTACGATTTGCTTACCTCCGGAGCCAGAGGCTCTATGGGACAGCTCGTGCAGATGACCGGCATGAAAGGCCTCATTCAAAATAATCAGGGGAGGACACAGGAGTTTCCGATTATTCCTTCTTATCACGAGGGCCTTTCGCCGATAGAATATTTCGTGACTACGCACGGAGCCAGAAAAGGCGCTTCGGATACTGCCTTGAACACAGCTAAAGCCGGTTACTTAACTAGGAGATTGGTGGATGTTGCGCAAGACGTAGTTATTACCGAAGAAGACTGCGGAACCAAGGGAGGGAAGCTGGTGACCAGGGAAAATATCTCCGGCGTGGAAATACCTCTCTCAAAAAATATCAGGGGCAGGGTGCTCGCGGCGGATTTGAAAGATAAAGACGGCAAGGCAGTTTATAAGAAAGGATTCTTGGTAACCAAAGAAGAAGCATCTGTGATTGAAGGCATGGGCTATGAAGAAGTCTATGTCCGCTCTCCGCTTGCTTGCGAAACGGTGCATGGAATCTGCCAAAAATGCTATGGGCTTGATTTGGGCAGAAATCATATGGTTTCCTTGGGCGAGGCAGTCGGCATCATTGCCGCGCAAGCTATCGGCGAGCCGGGAACCCAGCTTACTTTGCGAACCTTCCACGCCGGAGGCGTAGCCGGTACGGACATCACCACCGGTTTGCCCCGCGTTGAAGAAATTTTTGAACGCAGATCCCCGAAGAATCCGGCAGTCGTATCCAGGACCGACGGGGAAGTGATTGAAATAAAAGAAAAAGAAGTTGTCGGCGGACAAAAAGGTATCAAAGAAAAAATCATAAAAATTCTCTCAGATACTGCTCTCAATAAAACAGAAAAAGAGGCGGAATATATCGTTCCTTCCAGGAGGACTCCGATTGTAAAGGTGGGGCAAAAGGTAGAAAGAGGTGAACTCTTGACCGATGGTTCGGCAGACATCCCCGAGGTCTTCAAATATGGAGGCAAAGAAGTCGTCGAAGAATATATCATCCGCGAGATCAACAAAGTTTACGAACTCCAAAGCGCTTCAATCTCTAGAAAGCATACCGAGATAATCGTGCGCCAGATGTTCTCCAGGAGAAAAATTACCGATGCCGGAGAAACCAATTTCTCCATTGGCGATATCATTGAAAATATTGCCTTGATTGAAGAAAATAATAGGGTAAAAGAATTGGGGCAAAAAGAAGCCAAAGCAGAAGTAATAGCGCTCGGAATTACCGAAGTTTCACTCCGCACCAAGAGCTGGCTTTCCGCCGCTTCTTTCCAAAACACCAACCGCGTCCTAATTGAGAATGCCGTCAAGGGCGGAGTTGACTACCTGCGCGGTTTGAAGGAGAATGTAATCATCGGGCGACTCATCCCGGCCGGAACCGGATTCAATAAAAACGGCTCTTCACCCGAAGAGGCGATAGAGGAATAAATATAAATTTATGATCTCTCCCGTCGAACAAATTAAGGAGAGGCTTGGGGTAGAAGAAGTAGTCTCTTCTTACATAAAGCTCGAGCGTGCGGGCGCTAATTTGAAAGCCAAGTGTCCTTTTCATAACGAGAAGACGGCTTCGTTTTTTGTCTCGCCCGGGAGAGGGAGTTACTATTGTTTCGGTTGCGGAGCCAAGGGAGATATTTTTACTTTCGTGGAAGAATTCGAAGGGTTAGATTTTAAGGGGGCGCTCAAGCTTTTGGCGGACCGCGCCGGAATAAGGCTTCAAGATTTTAGCAGGGAGAACGAAAGTGAAAAAGAAAAACTTTACAGAGTAATGGAAGAAGCTTGCAGGTTTTTTGAAAAAAATCTTGGAGAATCCGAAGAAGCTTATGAGTATCTAAAAAACAGGGGAATAGAAGATAAAACAATTAAAGAATTTAGCATTGGTTTTATAAAAGACGATTGGAGGCTTTTATATGATCATTTGCAAAAGCTTGGATTTAAAGATGCGGAAATCGAGAAAGCGGGACTTGCAAAAAAAACAGATAAAGGCATATACGACCGTTTTCGCGGACGTATAATGTTTCCAATTTCCGATACCAGCGGGCGAATAATAGCTTTCACCGGCAGGGTTTTGGAAGATGATGGAAAATCGGCTAAATATCTAAACAGTCCGGAAACCCCGATTTTTAACAAATCCTCGGTTCTTTACGGACTTAATAAAGCCAAAGATTCTATCCGGAAGAATAATTTTTCTATCTTGGTCGAAGGACAGATGGATTTGATTCTTTCGCACCAGGCCGGTTTCAGAAACACTGTCGCTACTTCCGGGACGGCCCTTTCCGATTCGGAAATGTCCAGAGAAAACGTCATTTCCAATTTAGGCCTTTTGCGCCGTCTTTCCGGCAATATCGTGCTTGCTTTTGATGCGGATAAAGCGGGCTTCAATGCGGCGGCTCGAGCCAGTAAAATCGCTCTTTCTTTCGGAATGGACGTAAAAGTGGTTTCAATGCCGGAAGGCGTTGATCCGGCGGATCTCATCGGAGGAAAAGGGCCGGATGCGTGGCGCGAAGCGATCAGAAATTCCAAACACGTAATCCAATTTCTCTTGAATAAAATTATTTCCGATAAAAATATGGACCCGCGTAAGGCCGGACGGGAAATAAAAGAAAAAGTTTTGCCTTATGTGCATTTTGTGGAGAGTTCCATAGAAAAATCGCATTTTATAAGATTTATTTCGGGAGAATCCGGTATTCACGAGAGCGCGCTCATTGAAGACTTGAGAAAGATCGATAAAGAACTGAAAGAAGAAAAGAAAGAATTGGAAAAAGCTAAAGAAAATACGGAACTTAAAAATAGGAAAGACCCGATAATAAAGAAACTCCTAGGGATAGCTTTTTGGCAGGAAGCGGAAAACGCTAAAAAACTGGACCCGAAAATTATTTTTGAAAAATTGAAAAATTTTAAAGAGGGGTATGAAACAATAAAAGAGGATTTGATCTATGAAGCCGAAGAATTTTATTTTAATAATGAGAATTTGGAAAAAGATGTCCGTGAAATGCTTCTTAATTTGGAAGAGGAATCGTTGAATGAAGAGCGTTTCAAAAAGATCATTGAATTGCAGGGTTCAAAAAACAAAGAAGAAGAAATGAAAATTTTAAAAAATATAGCGGATATAGAAAAAAGGAAGGATGAAATTAAAAGCAGTCGAAGTCGTTGATTATCAATCCAAGCAAAATAAAAAATATGAATAAAAGCAAAAATAAAAAATCAAATAAAAACTCGGTAAAGAAAAAGGTAAAAAGGGACGCTTTTAAAACAGCAAAAAAAGCGCTGAAAAATAAGGTTAAAAAAACAGCGAAAACAATCAAGAAAATTGCTTCTAAAAAGCCGGCCAAAAAAGAAGAAAAAAAGAAAATAAAATCAAGCGAAAAAGCCGAAGAATTTAACCGCTTTGCCGGTGAATTGGTGGAGAAAGGCAAGAAAAGAGGTTTTGTCACTTATGATGAAATTTTGAAAACCTTCCCGGATATAGAGAACAATATTTTTTACTTGGATGAGCTTTATGAAAAATTTGCCGTGGCCGGGATTGACGTCTTGGAAGGCGGGAACTTGCTTAATCTGGACGGCGATGCAAACGATAAAGATTTAAATAAGTCCGGTATTCATGATTCCATCCAAATGTATTTGAAGGAAATTGGGCAATACTCTCTAATCCATGCCGGAGATGAAAAAGATCTCGCTAAGAGGATAGAGATGGGCGACCCGGAAGCAAAAAATCTGCTGGCTAGGGCGAATTTGCGCTTGGTTGTTTCTATCGCCAAGAAATACGTCGGACGCAGCGCCAATTTGTCTTTGCTTGATTTAATTCAAGAAGGCAATTTAGGCCTTTTCAAGGCGGTGGAAAAATTTGATTGGACCAAGGGATATAAATTCTCAACCTATGCCACATGGTGGATTCGTCAGTCTATCACCCGCGCTCTGGCAGACCAATCCAGAACTATCCGCATTCCGGTGCATATGGTTGAGACCATTTCCAAATACAGGCAAACTTACAGAAAACTCTCCCAAGATTTAGGCAGAGAACCGCTTGCGGAAGAAATTGCCACCGAGATGGGCGTATTGGTAGAGAAAATTCATACTATAGAAAACATAAGCCAAGAGACGGTTTCGCTAGAACAGCCGGTGGGAGACGATGACGATAAGTCTACCTTGGAAAATTTCATTCCGGATGACAAGATTTTGCGTCCAGACCAAGAGTCTTCTAGGAGAATTTTGTCTGACCAGATCAAAGAAGTTTTGAGCGAGCTTTCCGAAAAAGAAAGGCAGATACTTGAAATGCGCTACGGATTGGTAGATGGGATTCAGCATACTCTTGAAAATGTTGGAGAAAAATTCGGGGTTACCCGCGAGCGTATTCGCCAGATTGAAGCCAAAGTTCACGAAAAGCTTCGTCAGCACGAAAAAATCGCCCGCCTGAAAAATTATTTTGATTAATTTTTCTTGATTTTTGTGCTACAATTAAAGTATTATAAATTAACCATTTAATAGTATCATGTGCAAAAATTATTGTTCTAAAAAGGGTTGTTGCACGCTGGTTTTGATTGCTAAGATTTTAGTGATCATCGGCGGTATAAACTGGGGTCTGGCGGGGCTCGGCATGCTTTTGGGCATTATGAACAATTGGAATATAGTCAATATAATCTTGGGTTCCATGCCGGTTCTTGAAGCCATAGTTTATGTCTTGGTGGGGGTAGCCGCTGTTATGCTCATTTTTGATTGTAAGTGTGAAAAGTGCGTAAACGGAGTTTGCACTTCTTGCGTTAAAGACATTAAAGAAGGCGCAGGAGAAACTCCAAAAATGGAAAGCAATATGTAATCTTATTTTATAAGGTTTTTCACGTTGCTTTATTTGTCTTATGTGGTAATATTGTTTTACAATGGATTCAATTTCCGGAATCATCTTTTATGTGCTGACATTTCTCTCTGTCTATGTGCAGGTCTTTCTTTTTATTACTTTTTTAGAAAATAGGAAGAGCATAATTACCAGAACAGACTCTATAAAATTGTTCAAGTATCCGGGAGTGACTGTTATAGTGCCTTGCTGGAACGAAGAGAGAACCGTTTACAAAACTGTTCGCTCTCTACTCCAATTATCTTATCCAAAAGACAAGCTGAAAATTTTCTTGGTGGATGACGGTTCTACGGACAGTACCTGGAAAGTCATAAACAGATTTTCAAAATATCCGAATGTAAAAGTTTTTCACAAAGAAAACGGCGGGAAATATACCGCTCTTAATTTGGGTCTTGAGAAAGCGGAGACCGAATTTTTGGGTTGCCTTGATGCCGATTCCGTGGCAGATAAGGAATCTTTGGTAAGATTAATGAGTTATTTTGAAAAAGATCCGGAGGTAATGGCAGTTTCCCCATCCATTGTCGCCATAAATTCAAAGAACTTTATTCAGTATGCCCAAAAAGCGGAATATGATATGTCTGTTTTTATAAAGAAAATGTTTGGCCTCTTGGGAGCTATTCATGTAACACCCGGACCGCTTACTATTTTCCGCAAGAAAGTTTTTGATGATTTAGGCCCTTACCGTCATGCGCATAATACCGAAGATATGGAAATAGCCTACAGAATGCAAAAGAATCATTATAAAATAGAACAATGCCACGATGCCTACGTTTACACTAATACTCCGACCACCGTGCAGAAGCTCTATAAACAAAGACTACGTTGGATTTACGGTTTTATCAATAATACGATAGATTACCGGAAGGTCATTTTCAGAAAAAAATACGGCAACTTTTCCATATTTACCGTTCCTTCCGGAATTCTCTCCGTACTTGCAGTCAGCTTTTTGTTCGGTAAAATGGCTTATAACTTCTTTAATTTTATTATTTCGAAAATAACCGAATATGGTGCAGTCGGATTTAATTTCAGTTCGGCGCGCAATTATTTGGATCCGTTTTTTGTGAATACACAATCGCTTTCTTTTGTCACCATCATACTTTTTGGTTTTATAATTTTCTCCATTCTGATTGGCAAAAAAATGGTGGATGGCAAGTGGAGTTTTTCTTTGAATATGTTTTATTTTATAATTGTTTTCAGTGTCGTGGGGCCGATCTGGCTTCTCAAGGCGATTTATAACACCATTCTCTCCAGAAAACCGGCTTGGAGATAAATTATGCAACAGAATTATTTTGATTGGAAAAAATATTTAATAGTTTTCCTTTTTACTACGGGTATTTTTCTTTCGGCAAGCTATATCAGCAATTATTTCAGCGGTAAGAAAGTAACTCAGCTGAAAACCATTCAAGATAAGATTTCCATAGACATTCTCTCTTCGGAAACTCAATTTTCTCTGCTCTCCGAGCTTTCCTGTAAGAATATTTCCGATTCGGTTTTGGCGGGGGAGCTGGGAGAACTCGGCAATAAGCTCGAATGGGGAGAGAAAAACCTAGGAATGACCGACACCGTCTCTTATTTGAAGAAATATTATTCTCTGCTTCAGATCAAAGACTATCTTTTAAACAAAAAAATTTCAGAAAGGTGTGGAAATAAAGCAGCTTTCATCTTGTATTTTTATACCACTGCTGATTACTGTAGCGAGTGTGAAAAAGAGAGTCTTGTCCTTTCCGACCTCAGAGAAAGATATCCTGAACTCAGAGTTTATTCCTTTGATTATGGTATAGATTTGTCTGCCGTGAAATCAATGCTAGAGATTTACAAAATAAAGGACACCAAGCTTCCGGCTCTTGTCATAAGCGATGAAGTCTTAACCGGTTTTCACGGTATAGACGAACTAGACCAAAAAATCAGGGCCTCTTTCAAGCTTCAAGATACTACAAAGGCAAAATAACACAAAAACCCCTTCTCCTCTGCCCAAATCTGGCGGTCTATCTAATTGAATTTAAGCCGCAAAATTGCTAAAATTCACACATGTGTGGAATTATTGGGTATATAGGAAAAGAAAAATCTTTGCCAATTTTAATCAATGGGCTTAAGGCGCTTGAATACCGAGGCTATGACTCCGCGGGTGTCGCCGTTCTTACTGATAATGGCGTTGAGGTAAAAAAGAGTGTTGGGCAAGTAAAAGTTTTAGAAAAGACCTTAGTAAAGGAAGCTGATTTAGTGGGTCATTTAGGGATTGGTCATACTCGTTGGGCAACACATGGTATTCCAAGCAAAATAAATGCACATCCTCATATCGATTGTCAAAAACGAATCTTTGTTGTTCATAATGGAATTATTGAAAACTACAAGGAATTAAAAAAATATCTTAAAAACAAAGGACATAATTTTATTTCTGATACAGATACAGAAATCGTTCCTCATCTTATAGAGGATTTTTTAAAGAGTAATCAAGATTTCAGCGATGCCTTACTCGATGCGCTGAAAATGATAAAGGGTGCATATGCTTTTGCAATAATGGATTCAAAAAATCCTCACACTTTGTATGCGGTTAGATTTTCTAGCCCACTAGTGATTGGAGTTGGGAAAGACGAGAATTTCTTAGCTTCTGATCCATCGGCATTAGTTGGAAAAACAAGAGATGTTATTTATCTCAAGGACGGAGAGATTGCAGAAATAACTAAAGACGATATCAATATAACTAATTTTAAAAAACAAAAAACACCCCCAGAAATTGTACGACTAGAATGGAATTTAGAACAAGCCCAAAAAGGGAACTATCCGCACTTTATGCTCAAAGAAATTTTTGAAGGGCCGGAGATTTTTCTATCAGCACTCCGATGACGATTAAAGAACAGAGAACACCTTATCAAATTAGGTGGGCTTGAACAGGTGGCCGACAAATTAAAAGAAACAAAAAGGTTACTTATTTTAGCCTGTGGTACCTCATATTACGCAGGCCTAGTTGGAGAATACCTTTTTGAGGAAATCGCAAAAATACCAACCGAGGTTCATTTTGCATCCGAATTTCGATATAGAGATAAGCCGTTTGAAAGCGGGACGGTAGCAATAGCGATTTCTCAATCTGGGGAAACAGCTGACACACTAGCGGCAATTCGTAAAACAAAAGAACACGGACTGCTTACGTTGGGTATTGTAAACGCAGTTGGATCTACGATTGCGCGAGAAACTGACGCCGGGATTTATAACCATGCTGGACCAGAGATCGGTGTTGCTTCGACAAAGGCGTTTACTTCGCAATTGACGATACTAACATTAATGTCAGTTTATTTTTCAAAGTCAAACGGACAATTATCAAATAACACACTCCTCGAAGAATTAGAAAAAATACCAGAGAAGATAAAATCTATTTTAGACAAATCATCCCAATTGGAATCATTGGCAGAGAAATATAAGGACAATGAAAACTTTCTATTTCTTGGGCGAAGATATAATTATCCAGTAGCTTTAGAG